>JACXVH010000337.1 GCA_014763515.1 Flavobacteriaceae bacterium | reverse complement strand
GTTGTGGTTTGATTAAAGATTAGAAAACACGATATTCGCGAAGCTTTTATCTTTTGTATATCAATAAGTTATCGTGTGAATTCACTTGTAAAAATGCTTCTTTTTTGGCTTGATAACCCAAGATTGAAGCATTTTTTGTTTTTAAAACAATTCTAATTGTGTAGGTTGAGGAGCTTTGGGCACTTCAGCTCTTCCCCAAAAGTTCATTATATTTCCAAATTGTTTGTCGGTTATTCTTAATACACTTACTTTACCTAATGGCGGTAATAAATTATGTATTCTTTTTTCGTGTACATCTGCACTTTCACTACTTGCACAATGCCTTACATAAACAGAATATTGCATCATAGAAAAACCGTCTTTTAAAAGACTATTGCGAAATCCGGATGCATTTTTACGATCCTTTTTAGTTTCTGTTGGTAAATCAAAAAATACAAATAGCCACATAATTCGATATCCATTTAGTTCCATAATTTTGGATATTTAATTTTCTTCCTTTCACCAGTATAGCATTGTTGTAAAGAACTTGCTGTTTTTTGTAAGGCGACCATTAACGGACTTTTCTCTTCTTTAAAATAAACGGTACGAGTAAGTATTTGAAGAAGTTCTGCTTTAATTTGTGTATTTAATTCTTGCTCAGAGTAATTTTGAATAATTTCAGCTACTTTTTCATCTACAATAGGTCTGAAAGGTTCCATAATATCATCGGCTAGAGCAAAAGCATTGTATTTACTTTTATGATGAATTCCAAGTGTATTAAGCAATCCACTACCCGATAATGCTCTTGCAGTTGCAGCTCTCAAAATCGCATACCCATAATTCAAAAAATTATTGGGATAATTTCCATATCGTTCTCTTTTAAAATCGCATTCAAAAAAGGATTTCCAATAGAAATTTGCTGCTACACCTTCCATATTTGAGGTGTCACCACTTAAAACTTTTGAAGCTAAAAAATCAAAATTATTTTTTTGATTGGTTAATTTCTCTAATAAAATGCCTTGATTGGTAATTTTTTCTACTATTGTTTGTTGCCAAAGTTGCTTTTTTAATGGCACGCTCGCATTTATTTGATTTTTAAAAATTTCTTGCTGAATATGATGACTATTTAAATTCAATAGCATTCCGTTAGGTAAATGATTCGAATTACAGAAAATTACAGCAGTATTGTTTTCCAATAATAAATTAATTGCAGGGATACTAATATAAACTTCGGGATGATCAATAACTAAATAACCTATATCTTCAATAGGAATAGTACTTTCACGTATTTCAGATTTAATTACTAATTGTAGGTTTTGGGTAGTAAGGGACGCTTTGTTTTCAAGTAAAATTGATTTTTTAAGCATATGAAGAATATTTAAAATTCACAAGTTCTTAAAAATCAATGAAATATAAAAGAAATTATTTAATTAAGTCACTATAATCCTCTGGCAATTCTGCATCAATATCACGTAAATATTGTTCTAGAGCCGTCATAGTAGTGTGACCTGTGATGTGCAATAATTTACTTTTAGTTTCAAAAGGAGAAAGTGTTTTTCTCATTTCGCGGTAAATTTTAGT
>JACXVH010000031.1 GCA_014763515.1 Flavobacteriaceae bacterium | reverse complement strand
TAAGACTGTGTAAAATTTAAAATTAAACAAAAAAATAATGGGGTTTTAAAACCCCATTATTTTTTCTACTTACACAGTTTATGTTATAGTACCATTTATATTTTACATCTTCTATAGCTTTAGCTTCATTTCCCTCATGTCTTGCTAAACTATTCCAATATAATTGACCAGTTTCCCAATCTTCAATCATCATATTGCTTACTTTTCCTTTTTCGTCTTCAAACCTGAACTTGAAAGTATAAGGGAGTTTTTGAACTACTTCAAAAGGATTTTCAGGGTGTTCATATTCAAACATGTTAATTTGATCTCTATTGGCTTTTAATTGGTCAATTTTTTTCTTATCCCAATCACGCTCCGTAAGCTCAGCAGTGAAGTCAATTATTCTAGTTGGTTTGAAAACAGCTAAAGAAGTACAAATTTCTTTGTTTTTTGCTTCTTCAATGAGTTTAGCCATATTGGTATAAACCTTGTTTAAAACAGCTTTTTTTCGTTCAGTCCAAGCCCTGTCTTTTCCTGTGTCTAAATGACCTAGAATATTAATTTCACTATCGATTGAATAAGGTCTATAGCTCTCTGGTCTAAAATCACTTTTATTTTTGACTAAATCTAGTTCAATCCAGTCATATTTTTTATATTGTTTATCATATGAAATTTTTCGAAATGGAATAGGGTAAATTCGTATCCATCTACCATTTTCTAAAAATCCTGCGGTGCAAACTAATTCGTCGTACTTACCAGAAATAGTAGGATATGTTTTCACGGTGATAAGTACTTTAGTTTTAGCCATTTTATATGTGTTTTAATTCATAATCAAACCTTGGGTTATTTTTAATAGATTCAGCAAGTGGTTTTCTGTGACATTGACAAATATCAGCTTCGAAACAAGTTAGAGCTATTCTATCATGCTTTTCGAGTAATTCAATTATTTTTTCTTGATATACTTCTGTTTCAGCTAATGTTGTTTTTTTATACTGCTTAAACAAATTGTCGTAATCCTGTTGAGTGTTTAATGTTTGTCTCTTTTCAGAATCTATACCAACTTCTGGAATATGAATATATTCTATACCTAAACTATTACAATATTTTATAAGTGCACTTTTACTAAAGCCATATTTCATACTATTAGGATTCTTACGAACATCAACTAATAGTTTAACTTTATTAGTGACTAATTTATTTAAATACTTTTCTAAAGAAACTCCTTCGTAGCCTATTGTAAACAATGTTTTTACAGTTGGTTCAACTTTAAAACGATTTACTTTTTTAAGCTGTTCTTTATTAAGAACTTTTTCCGCAATAGTACTATTCACAGCGTAATACGGAAAATTAATATAAGTATGTTTTATTAACTGGTTTTTATCCATATTACCATAAAGATTGGCAACCTCTAGGATAATTTTTTTATCATCTGCTTTTAAAGTTTTTAGATAATCATCAGTGTCGTTTTTAATGAAAAAATTTTCATTTTCATCTAAATTTCCTTTTTTTACCATTGTGGATAAATCTGCATTTGCTGAAAATGAATAACACCCAAATTTATATGGAACAAATTCATATTCTGGGTCTTTCTTTTTTTGACTGTATAGAAATAAAAGTTTTTGTATGCGAAGTTTCTCTAGTTCTCCACCTAGAACTTGTATTAAGGCTAATATAATTTTTCTTCTATAAAACATACTGCAAAAGTAGTTTTTTATTCTTAAAAGTTAAATTGATTAAATTGTGTAGAATTTAATTTCTTTATTTTTGAAACCGAAAGTCTTTTGTAGCTTTTTTCTAAATTATTTTTGATTTCTTCGACGTCCAATTTTAGTATTTCTAAAGGTTCAAAATACTCGTTTAGCTCTACATACAAACAATAATCAAAATCAAAGCCTCTAAAGATAACTTTCGATTTACCTTCGGGGATTCTTCGCGTTTTAATTTCTACTTTCTTACCAGCAACATCTATAGCATCAAAACCTTTATTAACTGCATTATCTTCTAATTTTAAATTAAATAGCTTTTTACAATAGTATTCTCCTAAATCTCCTACTAAGTTTTTTGTACGAATAATGTTTTTGTTCTTGAGGCTTTTTAATGCAATTGCAATTTCGTTTAATTCAGGTAATTTTTCCATTTGTTGTTATTTAAAGGCAAACTTAAAGAACTGTTTTTCATTCTCTGAAAAATCTAATTTTGTATAGTTTTTTACAATGAAGTTCCTAATTTTAGTGTCTATTTCTTTGCTTTTTAAGTTTTCCGGAAATTTAATTTGATTTACCAAAGCTTCATATTTTTCTTTTGACATTAAGATAGAAAAGCTGCCTTCTGTTAACTTTCCTAATAACCATAAAAAGTTGTCTAGCTTGTCAAAATCGTTTATACCAGATTCTTTGTTTAGTTTGATGATTAGTCTAAAATAATTTTCTTCACTTATGGTTTCAGTGGATATTAATTTTTTTTTTTTCAAAAGCCTATATGAAACTAATCCTAGGTTATCGAAAATGGGGAATTTATAATTTGTAACGAAATAGAAATATTTTGAAAGTAGCGATATTGCTTTTTTTCTGTTTTTTGCTCTTTTATCAAACCCATAAGTTTTAGTAAATAGTTCTTTTATTCTGCTGTCTTGATTTGGATTGTCTAAAAACTTGTTTATTTCTAAAATTAATTCGTTGTCATTATTAAACTTTTCTAATTCACGAGCTATTGATTCTAAACCATATATACGCTTATTCATTTGTGTGGAATAGTAACTATCAATTATAGTAAGTCTAAACATAATTTTGTCATCGTGTTCTATTTTAAAAACACGACTAATAATTTCTTTGTTTGATTTGTAACGAGTTTTGTCGTTTAGTATTAATTGAGCTAGTACTGCGTTTTTTTTAATCGACATCATTAATTGAAAATTCACTAATTTTTTTACCTTCAATAGTTTCAAATTGTTCTAAAAAATTTTCATTTGGTTCAATTGTTTTATATGTACAAATTGCTTTATAAAGTTCTTCTAGAGAGTTGTTTTTCCAACGTTCATTTTTGTAATCGTCTTTTTCATCTAAAGTGCCTCCCAAATAAGTTCGGCTTTCTAAAGAATGAATTTTACAACCTGATAATTTACAAACACCCGTATTCTCTTCAACTATATATAATTCTTCTTGTAGTTCTAAAGTGTAGACTTGTTTTGTAGTACCATCATTTTCAATTAATGACAAATTTACTTTTGATAATCTTGGTAGTATTTCTTTTGTTTTTGATTTAAGTTCTTGTAAAAATGGCTTTAATTCTTCAATTATTATCCTTATTCTTTTAATGTCCGTTTCATACGCATCTATATCATTCTCATTATGAGAGAGTGGATTTAATAAAATTTGTAAATATTGTTGACACTTTTTTAGTGGCAAAGGGTCTAAATTAAGCTTTTCTAGATAGTTTATTCCTGATGTGATTACTCCATCAAGTGTATTTTTGTCTTCACCACTATCTCCTTTTTTGACTTTGCTTGGCAAATTATCAGTTAAAACTTTCTCAAGTTCTTTGCGTAAATAATTTACTGATGCTGGGTAATCTTTTAACTTATACTGATAATAACTTCTCGATAAAAAATCTTCACTACTTAAAATTTGTGGCTTAAGAATGCTTTCATCCATACCAAATATTTCATTGAAATTCCATTCTGATTTATTATGTTCACTTTCAATTCTAGATTTAGCCATATTAAAAAAGCTTCTTTCATGAGTAAACATATATATTTTAAATCGTTTGGCATATATATTCAGAATTGCATCTAGTACAATATCTCTATTACTTAAGTCTAAACTAATTAATAAATCATCTAAAGCTAAGAATTGACCAGCATAATTTGGCTTTATTGATTCGTGTAAAAGGCTAAATCTAATGGATAATGCAATTTGGGTAATTTTAGCTTCATTTAAATACGCTTGTGGTCTATTTATAAACGTGAATGTTCCATCTTCATTATGTCTTCTTAACTTTAATTTTAAAATAGGAGAATTTAATTTTGCATATCCAGTTCCTTGAGTATACTTTACTCCATTTTTAACATAAACATTATCCACATAATGGTCATATTTTAATTGTTCAGAATAATCAATAATAATTTCAATTCCATCTATTATTTTTAGTTCATTTTTATATACTTCATTTGATAATAAATTTATCTTGGAAATCCAATATTCCAGATCTTCATTAAAATTTTGAATCCTTTTTTTAAAATTATTCTGTTTTATTTTACTTTTTGAACGTTTAAATCTTTTTGTTGTATGGTTTAAATTAAAAGGTAAATCATTTTTTATTTCTTTATATTCTTGCCATAGAGATTTATTATCGGTGCCTCTTTTTGCTTTTAAAAATGGAAAAAAATCGCGAACAAATACTTCCCACAAATTTATCTCTTTTGAATTCCTAAAGTTGTAAAAATTCACAAGTAATCTATGAGTAATAAAATCAGAGTTCCTATGTAGTTCTTCTATTTTATTGGGAGTTGTTTCATGTTTTCCATCTTTGTCAATTTTTAGTGATGTTTTGTCCTCTAAAATAACTTCCACTTCTGAGTTTTTTCCAATATCAGTAGGATTAATTATTTTTCCATCTCCATCACTTGTAAAATCGGATCTATTATTCAAATAGTTAAAATTTATTAATTGTTCTTCATGTGTTGGGGTAAAGTATTTAGCTATTTCATCATCAGTTTTTGTTTCTGATTGAAACAATGTATATAACGCCCAATAAATAGAACTTTTCCCAGAGCCATTTTCTCCATATAGCAATAAATGTTTACCTCCTAAATCAATTTCTTCTGGCTCACTTCCTGTGTAAAAAGCCTTGAAATTGTGAATTTTAATTTTATCAATTGAACTCATTAACTTTGTAAAATAAGTTTTAATATTTCAGGGCTTTTTGTAATAAAATCGGTCATCTTTATTTGCACAACACCTTTACTCATTTCTTTATATAACTCCCAAATTTTTTGATTTTTTACTCCTACATTAATTTTATCAAAGTCATTAACCAACCCACTTGTTTGTATAAGATTTTTAACATCATCAATTATGTTGATGTTTTTTTCCTTCATATGTTCTTCAAAATATAATTCAAATACACAACCATCAATAACTTCTTCAAAGAAGTTGGCAATATGATTGTTTTTTACTAGGCTGTTTATTTGAATAGTTTCATTTTTTTTAAGATAAACTATAAATTCAGTTAATAATCTGATAGTTTCTTTTCTATAGTCTTCAATTTTGGGAATTGGAATTCTTTCAAAATTATATTTGTAATGTCTGTATGCAACAGTTCCAACTTGTGTGTCTTCATTGTTAACCCAACTTATGATTAATTTTGAATTTAAAACGCCTAATAAATATTTGTCTATTTTATTATTATTTTTAAATGTCAAAAAATAGTTAGTATCTAATAAAAATGTGTCTTTTTCTATAAAACAATATTCGGTTGCACCGACACTAGCCCAAGCAATTTTTTCTTTATAAAAATCTTCAATATAAGCACAGTTTCTTAAATTGTATTTTGTTTTTCCCTTATCTTGTCGTTTTTCAAGTTTTAGAGAAAAATCTGTTTTGTCAAAATGTTCTTTAATAGCAGGGAAGTCATCAATATTTATACTTTCAATTATTTTAGTAGTATCAGAACCCCTACCTTTAGTATATCCATTGTGACTGTTAATAATAGATAAATCGCTTTTTTCAGCAACATATTTTTTTAAATCACGACCTCTAATTAATGGTTTAATAATATTTATGCTGTTTTTGTCTTTAGAAATTAATTTATCTTTTTCTTCTTTAGAAATTATAAATGCATCATTGAAACCTGTTAAAATACCTCTATAAACATTTATATCCCATTCTTTTAAAGGGGTACCATATTTTTCAATTTGGGATTTAATAAATAATTGGTTTTTATTTAATATTGTCCACGGTTCATTATTATTAATTTTTAGTGGTATAAAATCTTTTTTATCTAATTTAGGTATTTCTTTTTTGTTTTCTAAACCGACAACCATTAAGGTATTTTTATTTGAAGTTTTTTGAAGTAGAATGATATTTGTATCTACGGTAGCATTATTAAAAACTCCTGAACCTAAATCCAATAAGGTTAAAGGATTATATTTGTTAAAAAGACTTCTCAAACTTTCTCCATAACTTGAGCGCATCCATTGTCTAGAGGTAATGTATGTAATAATTCCATCAGCTTTCAAAATATCTATACCTTTTTCATAAAACAAAGAATAAATATCTCCAGTTCTTTCAAAAGTTTTAAAACCTTCATCTTTATATATGTTTGCAAGTAAACCGCCATTTTTTTGTAGTTGGATATATGGAGGATTTCCAATTACAATATCAAAACCACCCTTGTCAAAAACATCAGCGAAGTATAATTGCCATAGAAAATAAGGACGTTCTTGATTTAATTCAAATCCTAATAATTTGTTTCTAGCTTCAGATTTGTTAGTTAGTTGATTTTCTATTTTTTCAATTTCTTTCTCGATTGAGTCTGTTTTTTGCTTTAGTTCTTTTTTTCGCTTTAATGTTTGTTTAGCACCTGCTAATTCAATAAGTAATCTGTTTTCATAGCCTTCTAAACATTTATCAATAAAATCATTGACTTTTTTATCAATTTCTTTATGAATCAGTTGTTTAGTTTCGTAATTTTTTGGATTAAAATAATTATCCATTAGTTGTTTAATGTCCTCTGAATATCTATAGTCTACTTTTGGTTCTTCAAAAAGTGTAATATGTTGGTCTGATGGACTATTAAATAAATCTAAATTACTCAAGTCAACACCTTCGAAACTTTCAAGTAAACTATTTCCTTGCATAATTTTATAATCTAAATTAGGCAGAGGTTTAGGCTTAGGTTCATCTACTACTAGTGATAACCAAAAACGTAAACGAGCAATATCTACAGCGCCTTCTTCAATATCTACACCATAAATTGAATTTTGAATTATATCTTGTTTGATTTTAGCAGGCGACCATACATCATAACCTAGTTCATAATGTATTAATGCTTTTAACCCAAAAATTTCTTGAAGTAACCCCATAGGGAAGGCACCAGAACCAATAGCTGGGTCACAAATTTTGACTACATCTATATAATGTTTAATTTGCTTTAAATCTTCTCTGGAAAGGTTATTTACACTATGATTTTTTACTAATTCTTCAATAGTTTTTCTAGAATGTGATACATGAGTGCTTAAATATTCTATTAAACTTTCTTGTGTCATGTATTGCACAATTTCTTTAGGCGTATAAAATGCACCTTTATCTTTATTGTCTTCTAGTAAGTTTTCAAAGATATGACCTAACATTTCTGGGTCTACGGCAACCGTATGATCATCTGGGCTATTCTCGTAAATAGTAAAATTATAACCGTTGAAGAAGTTAAATAAATTCTCAAATAAAAAGACAGGTATTTTTAAATTACGATGACCTTCAGGTTCTTGTTGTTCTTCAAATAGTCCACCATTTAAAAAAGGAACACATCTTATTACACCGTTTGAAAGTTCAAATTGGTCATTTGTTCTATTTGGAGTATTTAAAGCTTCAAAGAAAAGTTTACTTAACCATTTATTATAAAAATTTTCTTTACTACTTTCATTATGAGAAAAGAGGTTTTGAAGAAAATTAGTATCGCCATCTTCATAGTTTTTGTCTGAAGCTCCAAGCCACCTTTTCTTTTGCAAGAAGTATAAGAATACAATTCTACCTAATAAACGTTTTACGAAATTTCGTATGTCTTTTTCAACTTCTTCTTCCGATAGATTAGGTTTTTCAAATACCTTTCTACTTTCTTTATCAATATTAATTGCATCAACAAAATCTTGATAATAATTTTTGTATTCTTTGAAGAAATTGTTCGAAACTGGTTCAACATTAAAAGCTTCGAAGAAGTCTTCCATTCTAAAGCGAGACTGCTCTAGATTGTATATGCGTTCAATTGCAGTTCTATGTTCTTCACCCGTTCCAAAAATGTATGTATATTTTTTTGGAGTTGTTTCTGGACCTTCAATTTCAGCAAAAAAGTCGTTAGCTGGATTTTTACTAATAAAGGAAAATCGCCATTCTTTTTTTGAGAAATCCTTTCTATAGTGAAAAGTTACAATAGCTCCTTTGTGGGCGTCTTTTAGTATAAATTGTTTTAATAGGTCGTTAACACCTACACGATTGTATTCAATCTTTAAATCGTCTACTAATGTAACATCATAAATAGGAAGTACAGCGCCATCAGTTGTTTTTAGAGTTCCTAATTCAACTAATTCTCTAACTAAAGATTCTGCTTTTGCACTTTTTAATACTTTTGCACGAGCTTCTAAATTTATATTTAGAAGGTTTTTATTACCAGTGATGAATTGTAGAATTTTAATCCATTTACCTTGGTCATAACCACTTTGTAGAATATCTTTTAATTCGTTTCTGTTCATTATGCAAATGTTTCAGTAATTACAATTTTTGGGTCTTCAAATTTGTTGTTCTCTTCTTTTTCATTTTCCCACCTTAAAGCGTCCATTCTTGCAATTTGTTTAATAGGGTAGTTGTTTATAATTGTGTTTAATTCCTGAACGATTTTAGCTACTGGATATTTTTTCTTTTTTTGCTTAGCTGCTAAGCTTGATAACTCATTTCTAAACTTTCTGAAAACACCCATGTAAATAATGCGTAGCGATGTCTTTAACAAATCTGCAAACTCTTCTGATACTTCATTAGGGAAATTTCTTTTTAAATCAATTACAGTATTAAGAAACATAACTGCATTACGCTCTTGTACAGATAAGTTAGATGTGTCAAATTCATCATTTGTGTAAATAGTATTGTACACTTTTTTAAAGTGCTTCATTGCTGTATTTACACCTTCAAAATGA
Source organism: Flavobacteriaceae bacterium (assembly GCA_014763515.1). Classification (GTDB taxonomy): domain Bacteria; phylum Bacteroidota; class Bacteroidia; order Flavobacteriales; family Flavobacteriaceae; genus Flavobacterium. The sequence continues at coordinate 3,126 of JACXVH010000031.1, read as the reverse complement.
TTTGGGATTAATTCTGTACTTTTTTCTTTAACTTCTGCTTCAAATAGTTTTACAGCTTGTATGAAAGTTATCTCAACGCAGTTGTTTTCGTTACAAACATAAAAGCCTTCTTTAATATTATTTCTTAAATAACATAAAATTGTGTTCTCGCATGATTGTCCTATAATCTCTTTGGCTACTTCAGATTTTAATTTTGCAATTCTACCAACTCTACTTTTCATTGGTAAATCTCGAAGACGTTTATATTCCTTAATGTTGTCATTGAAAAGTTCTCGAACTAATTCTAAATATTGTAATCTTTCATCAAGTTCTTCTTTTGGCTGTAAATCCCCTAAAGTTCCTTCTATAAGTTGTTCTTTTTCAGAATAAATTTTACTATCTTCTCCAAAAGCAGAATGAAACCCTTGTAGCTTTTTTAATGCCTTTTCGTTTAATTTAATTAATTCATTCGATTGTGCAGTTGGATAAAAATTGTACACTAAAATTTCTTTAGCTTTTGTACCAATACGATTTACACGTCCAATACGTTGCATTAACCTTGTTGCATTCCAAGGAATGTCATAGTTTAGAATTACATTGCTTCGGTGTAAGTTTATACCTTCAGCTAATACTTCTGTAGTTATAATTATATTGAATTCATTTTCATGTTTATCAGGATAATTAGCATCAAAGTTTTTGCGAATAGTATTAAATCTGGTTTTATGATTTGATGAGCTAATTGCTAAAACATCTTTTCTGCCAACACTCTCTAATTCTTTTGCCAAATAGTCAACGGTTTCTTTACTTTCAGAAAAAATAACTAACTTTTGTTCTAAGTTTTTTTCTCCTAAAAGAGTTTCGTTAAGAGTAGATATGAACTTTGTTGTTTTAGGGTCATATTCAATTTCATGCCATTTATCAAATAAGTCATCAATAATTTTTTGGTCATTTTTTAAACCTTCTATAAGAAACGGATCAAAATCACTTGCCTTATAAACATCATTATTTGGAGACTTCTCGTTAAGTTTTGCAATTTTATCTTCAATTTCATCTTCTTTACCTTCATCAAAAAGCTTGTTAATATCCAAGTTTGGTGCTACAAAAACTTTGTCGTTTTCAAACATATCTATCATTCTTTGATTGGATATTTTAAAACGTTCCAAGGATTTTTTAAATGCATGGAAACTACTTTCTAGCCTTTTAACCATTTGAGTTTGCATGATTACTGAAAGCTGTCTTGAAATTAACTTAGCATTATCATACAAATCTGCATATTCATCATTTATAAACTCAATTGCTCTATATCTAAAAAAACCGAGGTCATCAATAAGATGTTTAATGGTCTCAATGAATAAATCTTCAAGATGTATGTCAAAAGAATATTCTATCTTCTTTGGATTCCCAACTTCAGGAAAAGACATACCTTGTGAAATTACATCATCATTATAACGTTTTATGTTTTTAATATCTGCTCTAGTTCTTCTAATTACTAGTTCCGTAAATATTTTATCACGAATTGGAAGGTAAATATCTTTTACTTTTTGAACTAGTTCTTCATGGTCTTTTATCTTATGAAGTTTTTTATACTCTTCAATTTTTTCGGAAAAAAAAGATTGAAGATTAGGAACCCCTTCCAGAGTTGATTTTCTCGAATCCTGAAATAAATATATTTGATTTGCAATATCTTCGGGTTTATTATTCAATGGTGTTGCAGAAATTAACATTACTTTTTTCTTTCTGTTAATATCGTTTCCAACAGTAATTCTCGGAGTTTTACAAATTAATTCTAAAAGACCATACATATTAGAACCAGAAGTTCTAAACTTATGGGCTTCATCAACTACTACCAAATCATAATCTTCTGGATTGTGATAGTTTAAATTTTCTCCGTCAATTATTTTATGTAAACTCCCATTTGAGATAAATTGTATATAATTGGTTAAGCCAAAATCTTTTATTGTACTCTTCCAGTTCACTTCAAGAGCATTTGGGTAAACGACAAGAACCTTTGTGTTATAACCATTTTTCTCTATATATTTCTTAATTATTCGAGTAGCAATAACTGTTTTCCCAAGACCAACAACATCTGCTAAAATAAATCCGTTATGTTTCATTAATTTATGAAATCCGTCAGCAACTGCATCAGCTTGATATTGGAGATTTGTATATCCGTCTGGTAAATCTTTTCCAGAAATTTTATCTCTTATAACTGCATCGCCAAAGTATTCAATTAACATTTTAATGTAAACTTCATAAGGAGTTAATTCTTCATTAAGATATGTCTTCTTTTTTAAGCCTTGGACATCTACAGGTAATAACTCGGTTGCTTCATTCCATAGCTCTTCAAATTCGTTGGTTGCAAATACGACATCTTCATAATCTTTCAGTAATACATTGAATTCATAATTAGAATCTGCGTTACTTCCTAATCCAGCTTCTGTCAAATTAGATGAACCAGTTATAACACTTCCTGTAGTGTGTTCATTAAAAGGGTCTGGTCTAAAAATATATATTTTTGCATGAAGTGCTCTTCTACCATGCGCTTTTATAATAACTTTTTTGCTCAGAATATCATCAATGAATTGAATTATGCTTTTTTCTGTTTCTTCATTATAATTTGCTTTAGCAATATCATCAGCAACAAAGTTTAAATACTCTTCCTTAGTTCTGTCGGTGTTTTCAAGATACATTTGACCTTTACGTTGCGAATCAGCAATTAATTCGTCAACATTTATTCCTACTAAAATTCTTATTTGTGGTACATTTTCGAGATGCTCTCTAATTCTAAAATATCCAGAAGCTCTAAAATAACCTACTAAAGCATCAAAATAATGTACATTCTGATGTTCAAAAACTCCTTTGAATTTGTTTATTAAGCTATTTGTGTCCTTATTAGTGAAAAACTTTGTCGACATTTATTTGAAGAATATTAGAAATACAATATTACAAAAAGTAGAGCAAAGTTATTGTGATGTTTTTAGGATAATATTTTTTTGTTCTAGTGTTTTTTGCAAGTATTGCCAAAGTTGCAATATTGGCAAAAGTTGCCAAAAATTTTTTTTGGAAAAATTTTTCAACTGCCTAAAATAAAAGAACACCCCACCCCCACGCAAAACCCCCACCTTTCCTCAGGGATTACAATACCCC
>JACXVH010000336.1 GCA_014763515.1 Flavobacteriaceae bacterium | reverse complement strand
CAACCAAAACAATTTGGAGAATTGTTTGATACCATTTCTGTTTGTTTGTCTAAAGGTTTAGGCGCTCCAGTAGGTTCTGTTTTAGTAGGAAGTGCTGAGGATATGAAAAAAGCAATGCGTGTACGTAAGTTGTTTGGAGGAAATATGCGTCAGGCTGGTTATTTAGCTGCAGCAGGATTATTCGCAATTCAAAATAATGTGGAACGATTAGAGAAAGACCACCAAAAAGCAAAAGAATTAGGTTCTGTGTTAATTAGAAAAGATTGGGTTAAAGAAGTAGCTCCTATAGAAACAAATATTGTAATTTTTAAATTGCAACCCACAATTGATGATAAGTCTTTTATAGAAAAATTAAAGCAAAAAGGAATTTTAATCAGTTCAATGGGGCAAGGAAAATTAAGAATGGTTACTCACATGGATTACAGACAAGTAATGCATGATTATGTTTTAGAAGTTTTAGATAAAATACAATAAAAAAAGAGGTTTTTAAACCTCTTTTTTTATTTGAATAAATCCATTCCTGGAATATTTGGCATGCCTTCTTTGGCAACTGCGGCAAGTTCAGTTTCGTTTACATTTGTGGCTCTTTCAATAGCTTTGTTCAAAGTATTAACCAAATAATCTTCTAGCATTTCTTTGTCTTGTAATAAGTCTTCAGAAATAGAAATGTTTTTAATTTTTCGGTTGGCAGTTAATGTTACTTCTAATAAGCCATCACTACTTTTTTCATCAATTAAAACTGTATCAAGTCTTTTTTTTGTAGCTTCAACTTTTTCTTGGGTTTCTTTGATTTTTCCCATCATACCCATTAAGTCTCCAAACATATGTTAAATTTTAAATTTATTAAGCAAAATTACTAAATTAGCTTATAATTAATGAATAACTTCATGAAAAAAACGACCACACTTATAGCTATTTCTCTTATTTTTGCGACATCTTGTAAAGATAAAGAAAAGAATATGAAAGAAAACATTCAACCGCCAGTAGCAAAAAAGATTTCTCATACATTAGAAAAACATGGACATGTTAGAAATGATGATTATTATTGGCTTAATGATAGAGAAAATCCAGAAGTTATAGCCTATTTAAATGCTGAGAATGACTATTATAAAAAAATGACCGCTCATACTGAAAAACTTCAAAAAGATTTGTTTGAAGAAATGAAGTCAAGAATTAAAGAAGATGACGAATCGGTTCCTTATTTTTATAATGGATATTTTTACATTACACGTTTTGAAAAAGGGAAAGATTACCCTATTTATTCAAGAAAGAAAGGAAGTTTAGACGCGACTGAAGAAATAATGTTTGATTGTAACGAAATGGCAAAAGATCATTCTTATTTCAATTTGAACGGAATTTCGGTAAGTGAAGATAATAAATGGGTGACTTTTGGAATTGATACTGTATCTCGTAGACAATACACTATTCAAGTTAAAAATTTAGAAACTGGTGAAATTCTTCCAGAAAAAATAGAAAATACAACAGGAGGGACAGCTTGGGCAACAGATAATAAAACATTTTTTTATACAAAAAAAGATCCCCAAACACTTCGTTCTGATAAAATTTA
>JACXVH010000335.1 GCA_014763515.1 Flavobacteriaceae bacterium | reverse complement strand
CCATTTTTTTCAAACTCTTGAATTAAAGTGCAAATACTTTCCGCTTTATTCGACTTGTTATTATACCAAGATTCGAATAATTGAATGAAAATCCATTGTGTCCATTTGTAATATTCTGGATTTGAAGTACGCACTTCTCTACTCCAATCAAATGAAAATCCGATTTTATCTAATTGCTCACGGTAACGCGCAATATTTTCTTTTGTTGTTTTTTCAGGATGTTGCCCCGTTTGAATAGCATATTGTTCTGCTGGTAATCCGAACGAATCATAACCTTGTGGATGCAATACATTAAACCCTTGATGTCTTTTATAACGCGCCACAATATCCGATGCTATATAACCTAGCGGATGCCCAACGTGTAAACCTGCTCCAGAAGGATAAGGAAACATGTCTAACACATAATACTTAGGTAAATCGCTGTTGTTTTCAGCTTTAAACGTTTGGTTTTCTGCCCAATATTGTTGCCATTTGGCTTCGATTTCGTTGTGGAAATACTTCATCTTATTCAGTTTTACTTCGTCAGTTCGCTCCGATCGTGTCAGTTTCAGTTTTCAGTCTCAGTGAAGATTATCAGTAAATTATTGATAACTGCGACTGCGACTGTTAATTATTTTAAAGGTGCAAATTTACGTTTATTGTACGAAAACCAAAACTTTACGCGTTATATTCTGTAGAAAGGGAAATTCTTATTATTTTTACCGCATAATTTATTTGTATTTATGGCTTCATCTTTTGAAAAGTATCAAAAAAGACGTTTAATTTCTTCTTATTTTTCGGTTGTTTTAAGTATTTTCTTAGTGCTTTTTTTATTAGGTGCTTTGGGATTGTTGAATGCTTTTGATACGGAATTGAAAAATGCTCGTTTTATTAAAGAATACGCATTTGTTCATAAAGATAGTGCCGCTAAAAACAATGTAGATATTGTAGGTAAAGACTTTATGGAGTTTTTAGGGTTCAATCCGCTTCAAAATTCTTTCGATATCAACCTGAAAGGAGATTATGTTGTAGCAGATAGTATTAAAAAAATTGAAAGCGGAATTAAGAAAAACGAGTTTGTATCTGAAATCATTTATGATAAGACTTTGGTAGACTTAGTAAATAATAACATAAAAAAAATAAGTTTTTGGATATTAGTAATTAGTGGATTTTTTGCATTGATAGCAATGCTGTTAATTAATAGTTCAATGCGACTGTCGATTTATTCACACCGTTTTACAATTAAAACGATGCAAATGGTGGGGGCTACAAAATCGTTTATTAGAAAACCTTTTATTTGGAGAAGTATTAAGTTAGGTCTAACGGGTTCTATATTGGCAATTATAGCATTAATAGCACTTGTAATTTATGTTGATGGACTGCTTCCGCAATTGCATTTAGCCAAAGATTATGTTTCACTAGGAATAGTTTCTGGTGGCGTTTTATTGGTAGGAATATTAATCACTTGGATTAGTACTTTTTTTGCTACACAACGTTTCTTAAATTTAAGAACAGACGATTTATATTAATTTTTAAAGATTTTGATTTCAAATTATGAAAAACAATAATAACAACGAAGAATTTTTATTTGGTAAGTCTAATTATACCTTCCTATTAATAGGATTGGTGCTTATAGCTTTTGGATTTATTTTAATGAGTGGAGGAGGAAGTGATGATCCAAACGTTTTTAGCGATGAAATTTTTAGTTTTAGAAGAATTCGTTTAGCTCCAATAGTAGTTGTGTCAGGTTTTATTGTAGTTATTTATTCTATTTTTAAAAAAGATAATAGTAGTAAATAGTAAAAAGATAATAGTAATTAGTTTTTTATTAAACGTTAATTACTCTTTACTAATAACGAATCACTAAAACATGAATACACTTCAAGCTATTATTCTTGCTATTATTGAAGGAATAACTGAATTTCTGCCAGTTTCTTCAACTGGGCATATGATTATTGCTTCTTCATTTTTTGGAATTGCTCAAGACGATTTTACAAAATTATTCACAATAGTAATTCAATTGGGAACTATTCTTTCGGTAGTTGTTTTATACTTTAAAAGGTTCTTTCAAAGTTTAGATTTTTATTATAAACTATTTGTTGCTTTTATTCCTGCAGTTTTCTTCGGATTATTGTTAAGTGATTTTATTGATAGTTTACTTGAAAACCCAATAACAGTTGCCGTTTCTTTAATAATTGGTGGATTTTTACTTTTAAAAATCGACGATTGGTTTGGAAATGCAGAAGATACTCAAATATCATACGCAACCGCTTTTAAAATTGGTTTATTTCAATGTCTAGCGATGATTCCAGGTGTTTCAAGAAGTGGAGCAAGTATTGCAGGAGGAATGTCGCAAAAATTATCACGAACAACAGCCGCTGAATTTTCATTTTTTTTAGCCATACCCACAATGCTTGG
>JACXVH010000334.1 GCA_014763515.1 Flavobacteriaceae bacterium | reverse complement strand
TTATGAAGTTATAATTATTATCTTGATTTGGATTTCTATGATGTTCCAGATACTGATTTACCATTTCATCGGTAATATTACCCGTACTCCAACAACCAAAACCAATTGCCCAAAAATGACGACCCCAATATCTCTTCTTCAACTCTGGAAATTCAACTTGTAATTTCCGGGAGGAACGCCCTTTCATTAATTTAACCAAATTACTCACGTTTTGAGAAGGGCGATATTCAATATGCAATTTTGATACGGTATGTCCATTTGTTCTTTGAAAATCCATATCTCAAAAGTACATTTTTAGAAGCTAAAAGCGAAATGCACTAAAAGTGCATAGTTTTAACTATTTTTGAGACCAATAAATTTTCATTTTTAAATGTTCTAAGTTTCCTAAGGTTAAAGCCCTCTCTAAATATGTTTTTCTTTGTAAAATTTGGTGAGCATCACCTAAAACTTCCTGATTTGGGAAAGATAAAGAACCAACTTCTTCTTTATCTATAATTTGAAAATTAGCAGTCATAATTATTAGTTTGGTTAGTTTACTATAAATTTAATAATTTTTTTATTTATAAAAATAAAAAAGTCACCCAAAAGAGTGACTTTTTAAAACTAACCAACTTCCCGTTAAAATTTCATACCAATTCCCATACCAAATAACCATGGATCAATATCTACATCCGCAGGAATACTTAATCCTGGTGCAAGGTTAGAAGCATCAACAGTAACATCTGTATTCAAAAACAAACGTTTTGCGTCTACGTTTATGAAAAATTTATCATTAAGCATTAAATCGAAACCTACTTGAACAGCATATCCTAATGCATTATCATATTTTACATCAGCAACTGTACCAGATTTTACGTTATAAAAAATAGTATAGTTTACACCAGCGCCTACATAAGGTTTTAATACTTTATCTTTTGTAGCATAAAAGTGGTATTGAGCTGTTAATGTTGGAGGCAATAACCAAACACTTCCTAAATCTACGTTTCCTGCAGCAGTTCCTACAGCTTTTACATCGTGTTTTGCTGTTCCCAAAATTAATTCAGCTGCAATGTGTTCTGTAAAAAAATAAGTAAAATCTAACTCTGGAATAAGTGCATTTGAAATATTTGCATCTCCCCCAATTACCCCAATTTTAGCACTTTCAGTTGGCACAACACCAACACCTCTTAAGCGAACTTGCCATTTTTTAAAATCGTTAACTTTTACATCTTCTTTTTCTTGCGCCATAGCATTTAATGCTAATACCGATAAAACGGTTAATAATATTTTTCTCATGTGTTTTATGATTTTTAAATTATAGTCCAAAGGTATTGGCTTGTTATCTAGTAAAAACTGATTTAAATCATAGTTCAAAAAAAATGTTCTGTGTAAATATTCATTCCTTTTGTTTAAATTTGCCTCCCTATGCAAAAACAAGTTAACATATTAAATAAAAGAGCTCGATTCGATTACGAAATTCTAGATAAGTATACTGCTGGTATAGTTTTAACTGGAACAGAAATTAAATCGATTCGATTAGGTAAAGCTTCAATTGCTGAAAGTTTTTGTGAATTCAACAATGGCGAATTATTTGTAATCAATTC
>JACXVH010000333.1 GCA_014763515.1 Flavobacteriaceae bacterium | reverse complement strand
ACAGCAATTGAAGCAGCTGCAGCAGCCTTTGGAGGAACACAATCATTACACACAAATGCATTGGACGAAGCGATTGCTTTACCAACAGATTTCTCGGCGCGTATTGCTCGTAATACACAAATCTACTTACAAGAAGAAACGAAAATTTGTAAAACCGTTGATCCTTGGGCAGGAAGTTATTATGTAGAAAGTTTAACAGCTGAAATTGCCGAAAAAGCTTGGGCTTTAATTCAAGAAGTAGAAGAATTAGGCGGTATGACAAAAGCCATTGAAGCGGGAATTCCGAAACTACGCATTGAAGAAGCGGCAGCACGTAAACAAGCGCGAATTGATAGCGGACAAGATATTATTGTTGGTGTAAACAAATACCGTTTAGAGAAAGAAGATCCGTTACATATTTTAGAAGTCGATAACCAAACCGTTCGTAAGCAACAAATTGAGCGTTTGGATCACATAAAAGCAACGCGTGATAACGCAAAAGTAGCCGAATGTTTAGCCAAACTAACCGAATGTGCAAAAACAGGAAACGGTAACTTATTAGATTTAGCAGTTGATGCAGCACGCAACAGAGCCACTTTAGGTGAAATTAGCGATGCCTTAGAAACTGTTTTCGGAAGATACAAAGCACAAATTAGAAGTTTTAGTGGCGTGTACAGTAAAGAAATTAAAAACGACGAAAGTTTTGAAAAAGCAAAACAATTAGCAGATGCCTTTGCTAAAAAAGAGGGACGTCGCCCAAGAATTATGATTGCCAAAATGGGACAAGACGGTCACGATCGTGGTGCCAAAGTTGTGGCTACTGGTTATGCCGATGTTGGTTTTGACGTAGACATTGGACCATTATTCCAAACACCTCAAGAAGCAGCTAAACAAGCTGTTGAAAACGATGTGCATATTTTAGGTGTTTCTTCTTTAGCAGCTGGACACAAAACCTTAGTTCCTCAGGTAATTGAAGAATTAAAAAAATACGGACGCGAAGATATTATGGTAATTGTTGGTGGTGTTATCCCAGCACAAGATTATCAATATTTATTTGACGCCGGTGCAGTAGCTGTTTTTGGCCCTGGAACTAAAATTAGCGATGCGGCGATTAGTATTTTGGAAATTTTATTAGAGGAATAAAAAATTATATTTATTACATTTGAAACACCAACAATTGTTGGTGTTTTTTTTATTTAAAATAATGTCAAAACTACCTAACATTACCACCAGTATTTTTTCTGTGATGTCGCAATTAGCGAACCAACACGGAGCCATAAATTTATCACAAGGATTTCCAAATTTTCCAGAAGACGAGCGTTTATTACAAATTTCAGAACGCATTATTCGTGAAAATATTCACCAATATACACCTATGGCAGGTTTGCCTTCGCTATTAGAAAAAATTGCGAATCAAACAGAAAAACTATACCATAGAAAAGTCAACACTGCAACGGAACTATTGATTACTGCTGGCGCTACACAAGGTGTTTTTACAGCAATTAATACGTTTGTAAATGCAAATGACGAAGTCATTATTTTAGATCCAAGTTATGACAGTTATGAACCTTCGGTTTTAGTCGCTGGCGGAAAACCCGTTCGTGTTTCGTTGAATTTAG
>JACXVH010000030.1 GCA_014763515.1 Flavobacteriaceae bacterium | reverse complement strand
TAAGACGATACGCTTATTATTAATAGGTTAGATTTTAATCTACACAAAAATAGCCTTCAAATTTGAAGGCTATTTTTTTAATATTATTTCTTTTCTATTAAAATCAAGATAATCTTCATCGTTCAACTCATTTAATAGAATATTCAATGTTGGTCGAGAAGTTCCAATTAAGGTTGCAATTTCCTTTTGAGTATAAGGATGTCGAATAACCGTGTAACCCGAAACTTTATTTACATAACCAAATTCTTCTGCTAACTCATTAATAAATTCTTTTAATCTCGTTTTGGCATCTTTAAAAAGCATTAACTGCAATCTTCTCTCTAGTTTTTTAAATCGGAAACCAATAAACTTATAAATTTTTAAGCTAAAATTTTTGTGTTGACGAAGCAATTCCAACATTTCTTCCGAAGAAATTCTACATACTGACGTTCCATTTTCTAAAACTTGAGCAAACTCATCTCTTTTTTCTTCACCTAAAATCGCTTTTTCACCAAAAATTTCGCCTTTTGTTAAAATGGCAGTAATTACTTCTTCCCCATCATCATTAACATAACCTAATTTTATTTTACCACTATTTATCAAAAAAATTTTATTAGCCTGATCGTCTTCAAAATAAATAAATTCATTCTTTTTATAGCCATCAAATCTATGTGAATGTGTTGATTTATTATACTTATGTGGACACATTAGTGAAAATAAATTTACATCATCAAAGTACCATAGTGAGTTCATTCTTTGAAAATTTAAAAAATAAATGTACGAAAAACGCCCAACTAATGTTGAGCGTTTAATATTTATTTAAGATATAAACTTTTTTATGCTTTTCCTGCTGCAATTAAATTTAGCGCAGAACCCGCTTTAAACCATTCAATTTGACCTTCATTATAAGTATGATTAGCCAAAATAATATCTTTAGAACCATCAGCGTGGACAAATTCAAGAGTTAATGGCTTTCCTGGAGCAAACTCAGTTAAATCTAAGAAATTGATAGTATCATCTTCTTGAATTTTATCATAATCTGCTTCGTTAGCAAAGGTTAATGCTAACATTCCTTGCTTTTTTAAGTTGGTTTCGTGGATACGTGCAAATGATTTTACCAATACCGCTTTAACTCCTAAGTGACGAGGCTCCATAGCAGCGTGCTCACGAGATGAACCTTCTCCATAGTTTTGGTCACCAACAACAATCGAAGGAACACCAGCTGCTTTATACGCTCTTGCCACCGCAGGAACAGCATCGTACATGACCACGGAAACGTAACCAAGGACCAGCCATAGAAATATGGTCGGTTGTACATTTGCCAAAAGCTTTAATTAACAATTTAGCACCTGTAATATTTTTTCCGTCCCAAGCTGGGAATGGTTCTAATAATTGTAAACGATCAGAGGTTGGAGAAACCGCAACCTGAACAGAAGAGCCATCTGCAGCTGGTGCTTGGAAACCAGGATCTTGAACATCAAAACCTTTAGTTGGTAATTCATCTCCAAAAGGTGGATTCAATTTTACCGCTTCTCCCTTATCATTTAACAAGGTATCTGTAATAGGGTTAAAATCCAAACGTCCTGAAATTGCTAAAGCCGCTACCATCTCTGGAGAGGTTACAAAAGCATGCGTATTCGGATTTCCATCGGCTCTTTTTGAAAAGTTTCGATTAAAAGAATGCACAATGGTATTCTTCTCTTGTTTGTCCGCTGCTTCTCTATCCCATTGTCCAATACAAGGTCCGCAAGCATTGGTAAATACTTTGGTTCCCATCTTTTCGAAATCGGCAATGATTCCATCTCGTTCAATTGTATAACGAATTTGTTCCGAACCAGGATTGATTCCAAATTCTGCTTTTGGAGTTATACCATGCGCCACAGCTTGTCTTACAATAGAAGCAGCACGCGACATATCTTCGTATGATGAATTGGTACATGACCCAATTAAGCCCCATTCCACTTTTATTGGCCAACCGTTAGCTTCAGCTTCAGCTTTCATTTTAGAAACTGGCGTTCCTCTATCTGGAGTAAATGGTCCGTTAATATGCGGTTCTAATTCGGATAAGTTTATTTCTATTAATTGGTCGAAATATTTTTCTGGATTCGCATAAACTTCAGCATCGGCAGTTAAGTAAGAAGCCACTTTATCCGCTGCATTTACCACATCTTGACGACCTGTTGCCGCTAAATATCTTCTCATAGAATCGTCGTAACCAAAAGTTGAAGTAGTAGCTCCAATTTCAGCTCCCATATTACAAATAGTTCCTTTTCCTGTACATGACATCGATTCGGCACCTTCACCAAAATATTCTACAATAGCACCTGTACCACCTTTTACGGTTAAGATATCGGCTACTTTTAAAATTACATCTTTTGGAGCCGTCCAACCGTTTAATTTACCTGTTAGTTTTACTCCAATTAATTTGGGAAATTTTAATTCCCAAGACATACCCGACATTACATCAACAGCATCAGCTCCACCAACACCAATTGCTAACATTCCTAGACCACCAGCATTAACTGTATGCGAATCGGTACCAATCATCATCCCTCCTGGGAATGCATAATTTTCAAGCACAATTTGATGAATAATTCCTGAGCCTGGTTTCCAAAATCCAATTCCGTATTTATTAGATACTGATGATAAGAAATCGAAAACTTCTTTAGATTGCTTATTGGCTAACTCTAAGTCTTGTTTTGCTCCATTTTTTGCTAAAATTAAATGGTCGCAGTGAACTGTTGTTGGAACCGCAACTTTACTTTTTCCAGCATGCATGAATTGCAATAAAGCCATTTGTGCGGTTGCGTCTTGACAGGCTACTCTATCAGGAGCAAAATCAACATAATCTTTACCTCTTGTAAACGCCTGAGTTGGCATTCCATCCCATAAATGGGAATATAAAATCTTTTCGGATAATGTAAGTGGACGACCAACTAATTCACGAGCTCTATCAATACGAGTTGCCATAGTTTCGTACACTTTTTCAATCATTTCAATATCAAAAGCCATACTTAATATATCTTATTTTGTTAGTTAATTTGGAAACACAATTTACGAAAAAATTGGCAACCACTAAAAAAAAGCCTGAGTTTTAACTCAGGCTTAACTTATATTAATTATCTAACTAATTGTTTGTGCGGTGGCGCAAACTTTGTCAAGTTAATACCATCAACAGCTGCAGTATATTCTTCAATATTAGGAGTTCTTCCTAAAATTGTTGACAAGACAACAACTGGTGTTGAAGATAGTAACGATTCTCCTTTTTTCTCAGCAGAATCTTCTACAACTCTTCCTTGGAATAAACGTGTAGATGTTGCCATAACTGTATCTCCTTTAGCAGCTTTTTCTTGGTTACCCATACAAAGGTTACAACCTGGACGCTCTAAATACAACATGTTTTCGTATTCTGTACGCGCAATAGCTTTTGGTGCATTATCATCAAATTCAAAACCTGAATATTTTTGTAACACTTCCCAATCACCTTCTGCTTTTAATTCATCAACGATGTTGTATGTTGGAGGAGCGACAACTAGAGGCGCTTTGAATTCTACTTTACCTTGTTGTTTCTCAATATTTTTCAGCATCTGAGCTAAGATTTTCATATCGCCTTTGTGTACCATACAAGATCCGATGAATCCAAGATCTACTTTTTTATCTCCACCATAATATGATAATGGTCTGATGGTATCGTGCGTATAACGTTTAGAAACATCGATATTATTTACATCTGGGTCAGCGATCATAGGTTCTGCAATTTGATCCAAATCAACCACTACTTCAGCATAATATTTAGCATTAGCATCTGGCGTTAAAGCAGGTTTTGATCCCGACTGAATTTCAGCAATTCTCTTATCTGCTTTTTCAATTAAACCTTTCAATACACCTTTAGCATTATCCATGCCTTTATCGATCATGATTTGGATTCTACCTTTAGCAATTTCTAATGATTCAATTAAGGTAGCGTCTTCAGAAATACAGATTGAAGCTTTTGCTTTCATTTCAGCAGTCCAATCTGTAAATGTAAACGCTTGGTCTGCAGTTAATGTTCCAATGTGAACCTCAATAACTCTTCCTTGGAATACGTTTTCACCGCCAAATTGGTGTAACATTTGAGCTTGTGTAGCGTGAACGACATCGCGGAAATCCATATACGATTTCATTTCACCCTTAAATGTTACTTTTACTGATTCTGGAATTGGCATAGAAGCCTCACCAGTTGCTAAAGCAAGCGCGACAGTTCCTGAATCGGCACCGAACGCAACACCTTTTGACATACGAGTATGAGAGTCACCTCCAATAATAATTGCCCACTCATCAACCGTAATATCATTTAAAACTTTGTGAATAACGTCGGTCATTGAATGATACACTCCTTTTGGGTCACGAGCCGTAATTAACCCGAAATCGTTCATAAATTTCATCAACTTCGGAATATTGGTTTGTGCTTTTTTATCCCAAACTGAAGCGGTATGACAACCTGATTGATAAGCTCCGTCAACAATAGGTGAAATTGTTGTAGCCGCCATAGATTCTAACTCTTGGGCGGTCATTAAACCTGTTGTATCTTGAGAACCTACAATATTTACTTCTACTCGAACATCTGAACCTGCGTGTAACACTTTTCCTGGAGTAGTTCCTACAGCATTTCTGTTGAAGATTTTTTCTACCGCTGTAAGACCTTGACCTTCGATTGAAATTTCTTTTGAAGGAGCAAATACAACTGGAGCTTCAATTCCTAGAGTTTTTGCAGCAAATGTTTGTAGTTTTTTACCAAATACGATAGCATAAGAACCACCTGCTTTGATAAATTCCATTTTTTGAGGAGTGAAAGCTTTTGATATATCAATCAATTCTTTATCTCCATTATATAATTTTTTTGTTTTGGTATTGATCGTTAAAACTGTACCTGTAGCAACTGAATATACTTGCTCTAAAATTGGCTCTCCATTTTCATCGCGAACTAATTCTCCGTTTGCATCTGTTTTTTTAACCCAGTTTTTTAAATCGATTCCGATTCCACCTGTTACGTCAACTGTAGTTAAGAAAATTGGGGAAATTCCGTTTGTACCACCTACGATTGGAGCGAAATTTACGAAAGGCACATAAGGACTCGCTTGTTTTCCTGTCCAAAGTGCTACGTTATTTACACCCGACATACGAGAAGAACCAACTCCCATTGTACCTTTTTCAGCAATTAACATTACTGATTTATCAGGATGTTGTGCTTGTAACGCTTTAATTTCTGCTTGAGCTTCAGGCGTAATCATACATTTTCCGTGTAATTCACGGTCAGAACGCGAATGCGCTTGATTCCCTGGAGAAAGCAAGTCAGTTGAAATATCTCCTTCACCAGCAACGAAAGTTACCACTTTGATTTCTTCTGCAACTTCAGGAAGTTTTGTAAAGAATTCCGCTTTTGCGTAGCTTTCTAAAATTGCTTTAGCTACAGCATTGCCTTTTTCAAAAGCTTCTTTTAAACGTGCCATGTCAGCATCGTATAAAAATACCTGAGTTTTTAAAACTTCAGCCGCTTGTTTTGCAATAACTTCTTCATTACCTAAAGCTAAATCTAGTAATACTTCAATTGAAGGACCACCTTTCATGTGAGACAACAATTCGAAAGCAAAAACAGGTGTAATTTCACTTACTACTGACTCGCCAAGAATAATTTCTTTTAAAAATTTTGCTTTAACACCAGCTGCTGGAGTGGTTCCAGGTAAAGTATTATAGATAAAAAACTTAAGTGAATCCTCGCGATTAGGGCTATTTGAATCTTTAATTTGTGCAATAATTGCGTCTAATAATTCTGCACCATCAATAGGTTTTGGGTGAAGACCTTGGGCTTTACGTTCTTCTATTTCCTTGATGTAATCGTTGTAAACATTCTTTTGAATATCAGAATCCATACTTATTAATATGTTATAGTGTTAGTAAATTTTGAATGCCAAATTTATAAAATCTTAATGAGATTTAAAAATTTTTAATAAAACGATAAAATCAAAGAATATTTATTTATAAAGATTATATTTTGGTGAATATTTTTCAATAAAATAAAGGTTTTTTGGTTTTTATTAATAAATTATTAATTTCGAGACTTTAAATTATTAAATTAATAAATAGTGATGTAAAAATATGCTATTTTCTAATTTTATCTCTCCAATTTAAAATTGGTTTTTCAAAAAATTGGTACATTAGAAATGAAAAAAAAGTTGTTAAAATAGTATAGCTAACTATTAAAATAGTATCACTAATTATCAATTTTGTATTTAAAATAAAAAATTTAAGCACTACTGAAATAATACTATAGTGCAACAAGTAAATGCTATAAGATATTTTACTAATCCATGTAATACTTTTACCTAATAGATTTAAGCTTGTATTCCAAAAAACAAAAAAAGGCAACAAGAAAATTACAATTATAGAGGTTAATGTAAAATAAAAAATATTAAAATATAACCCTGAATTTTGAATCGTAACATTTTGATTTAGCAGAAAAAATTGAATGAAAAACAAACCAATAGAAATTATCAATAATTCAACTTTTATTTTTTCGATTTTATTTTTGTAAAACTTTATAAACCAAGCTACTAAAAATCCAAAGAGAATTGCATCTAACCTATAAATTACAACAGCTTTTACATTTTCGTTCCAAACAAATAAATCATTAATATTAGTGTTTACATAATTTAAATATCTAAAAAAGTGGATTAAAATAATTACAAACAAAATACTCACTAAAAAACTCCATTTTCTATTATTAGAAAACTTATGAATTGTAAATAAAAAAACAGGTGCTAATAAATAGGTATATTCTTCAATGGATAAACTCCAAGATTCTGTAAAAAAAGTAATAGAATAATCATAAAAATTTTGAAAGAAGAATAAATATTTAAACCAATTATCAAGATTAAATTCAAAATATAACGCAATCATAATATTAAGAAATAATACTAAATAATAGTTAGGAAGCGTTCTTAACCATCTTCTTTTCAAAAAAGAAATAATTTTTTTTAAATTAAATTTTTCTTCGAGATAAAGATTTATTAAAATAGAGCCAATTAAAAATCCGCTTAATCCAAAAAATAATTCAACTCCAAAATATCCAAAAATTCCACTTAATGAAATTAATAGTTTATTATTGGAACCAATTAAATAATGAATATGTGAAAAGAAAACAAAAATAATTGCTGATGCTCGAATTACATCTAAACCGAAAATCCTTTTGTCTTTTATTTCCCCAATAATACTCATCAATTAGCTTGTCTTTAAACGGCTAAAATAATTTCTTGATTAAATCTTCAACTGATATTCCTTCGGCATCTGCTTTATAATTTTTCACAATTCGATGTCTTAAAATACCTGTTGCAACAGACTGCACATCTTCAATATCGGGCGAAAATTTGCCATTTAGAGCCGCTTGTGTTTTCGCTGCCAAAATTAAATTTTGTGAAGCACGTGGACCTGCACCCCAATCGATATATGTTTTTACAAAATCGGGGGCTAATTTATTATCAGGTCTAGTTTTGCTAACTAAAGTCACTGCATATTCAATAACATTATCGGCCACTGGAATTTTTCTAATTACATTTTGAAAATTAACAATCTCTTCGGCAGTAAATAAAGCGTCTACTTTTACTTTAATATCAGTTGTTGTAGCTTTCACAACTTGAATTTCTTCTTCAAATGAAGGATAATCTAACTTAATCGCAAAGATAAATCGGTCTAATTGCGCTTCTGGTAATGGATAAGTTCCTTCCTGCTCAATTGGATTTTGAGTTGCTAAAACGAAGTAAGGTAAATCTAATTTATAATGATGACCAGCAACTGTTACCGCTCTTTCTTGCATGGCTTCTAAAAGTGCTGCTTGGGTTTTTGGTGGCGTTCTATTAATCTCATCAGCTAAAATAATGTTTGAGAAAATTGGCCCTTTTATAAATTTAAAAGTTCTATTTTCATCTAATATCTCACTTCCCAAAATATCTGAAGGCATCAAATCGGGTGTAAACTGAATTCTTTTAAAATTCAATCCTAAAGCTTGTGCAATAGTGTTTACCATTAATGTTTTAGCTAAACCTGGAACACCAATTAAAAGTGCATGACCACCAGAAAAAATACTCAAAACAATTTGATTTACTACCTCATCTTGTCCAACAATTACTTTTCTAATTTCCGCTTTTAACTGCTTTTGTTTTTCTACTAAATGTTGGATTGTTGCTACGTCAGACATAAATTTATTTTTAAACGACCAATTTAATAAAAAAAGCCCTTCAAATGAAGGGCTTTTTTTTATTTTTTCAACCAGTTATTAGTAAAATCACATTCTTGGTATTCTTTGTCAATTTTTACATAAGTTTCTTGAATTTTTTCATCCATCCACTTAGAAATAGCCTTGATTTGTTTGTCTTTTAGCGCTAACTCTTTAATTTTTAAATAATCGTTAGCATAGTCTGCTTTATGCTCTGGAAGTTTACTATTTACTGTTAGAATTTTATAGTATTTATTTCCTCTTTCGTCTTGATCGTAAATAGGTTGTGAAATTTCGCCCACTTTTAAATCAACAATTTGGTTGTATAAAGCTGGATCCATTTTAGTTAACTCGAACTTAGTTTCCATGGTTCTAGGATTAAATAAAACGCCTCCATTATTTTTTGTTTCTTTTTCATCTGATGATGATTTAGCAGCATCTGAAAAAGTGATTTCGCCATTAACAATTTTCTCTCTAATTTTTTCCACTTCAACTTTTGCTTCAGCAACAGCTTCATTAGAAACTTTAGGTGCAATTAAAATGTGTCTCAGCTCAATTTCTTGACCTTTAATTTTTTCAACATAAATAATATGGAAACCAAAATCTGTTTCGAAAGGTTCTGAAATTTCCCCTTCATTTAAACTAAAAGCTACATCTTTAAATTCTTTAACAAAAGGAGTTTTTCGATTCATTTTATAGTAACCACCATTTGAACTAGAGCCTGGATCTTGAGAAAACAATACTGCTTTTGTAAAGAAACTAGAACCGTTTAACACGTCTTGACGAATTTCCTTTAGTTTATCAATAACTTTTTTTCGTTCTTCTTCTGTTACTTTAGGTTTAATAACGATTTGAGCTACTTCTACTTCAGCACCAAAAACAGGTTTCTCATCTTCTGGAATTTCTTTGAAAAAATTACGCACTTCTTCTGGTGTAATCTCAACTTCATCAATAATTTTCTTTTGCATTTGAGACGTTAATTTATTCATTTTAATTACGTCAAAGAAATAACTTTTAAAATCAGCTTCGTCTTTTTTATTATAAAACTTAATTACTTTATCCATTGAACCTACTTGCTCTACCATAGCATCAATTTGTTGGTTCATGAAATCAGTAACTTCTTGATCTGTTACCACAATACTATCTTGTATAGCTTGGTGAGCATATAACTTATCTTCAAGAGATTTTCCAAAAAGTTCGCAACGTGTAATATTTTTAATATCTACTCCTTGTGCTTTTAATTGAATGTATTCTAAGTCAATATCAGAGTCTAAAATTACATATTCTCCTACAACTCCAATAACTCCATCGATTTTAGTTTTCTTAGGTTGAGCAATTGCAATAGTTGTAAATAAAAAGGTAAGGGCAAATAATTTATTTATAAATTTCATATTTATCATCTTTAATCGCGTCATCAGTAATTTCCTTTTGCAGCTTTTGTATTAATTCTAATTTTCTTTTGTTAATAATTACTTGTTTAATTGTAGGTTTTACAAATTGTAATGGTGTTGGACTATCTTTAGGTAAAACTTGTTTAACTTTAACCAACCAAACCGTTGTAGAATCTGGATATTGATAGTTTATTCCATCGCTTATATATTGTGCTTTATTGTCGGCATTAATAAAAGGTAGTTTTTCATAAACTTGATTAATATCTACCCAAACCGAATCGTTAAATGCATAACTTTTAAATTGAACAGCTAAATCGGCTAGTTCTTTTTTATCTCTGGGTGTAAAGGAACTAAACTTTGTTTTAATTTTATCAAATTTTGGATTTTCTTTAACTAAATTAATATAACGTAGTTTTACCAGTTCGCTAGAATTTTTAAAAAATTGCTTGTTAGCTTCATAATACTCATTTATTTGAGCGTCTGAAACAACTGTATCAATTTGTCGCACTACAAGTTGTTCTAAGTAGGCTCTTGTATATAAATCGGTTTTATACTGATCAATTAAAACGTTAAACTCTTCAATTTGATCATCATTCAAATTTTTTTCGGCTGCTTCAAGAAGTATTTTTTGTGTTGCCCAATTATCAATAAAAGCTTTTACAATAGCAATACTATCTTTTTTTGAAGTTCCTTTTGGTACTAAATTTTGAATATCTTCTTGATATAAAAATTGGTCACCAACTCTCGCCACAGCTTTAGGTTCTTGTGGTTTTTTGAAATACTCACAAGAAACGAAAGATAAAATAATTGTAGCGATTAAAAACTTCTTCATTATTTTTTTACTTGACTTTTAACTTCGTCAAAAACAGTATCATCTACCGAAACTTTGAATTCTTTTTTAAGATCAGAAACCCAATTGTTTTCCAAATATTGTTGGTAATCACTTATCAATTTACCTTTACATTCTTCAATAGTTTTAGTTGTTTCTGGCTTAATTTCTTTCACATTTACAACAAAGAAATATTCTCCTTTTTTAACAATATCTGTAGTTCCTTTTTTAGTTGGTTTTAGTTCTGGTAAAACATCATAATCTTCTTCATAAAGACCCGATTTTACCATAATATTTACTTTACCATCTTTATTTAACTTCTCTTTAATGTATTCGATAGACTTTCCTTTCTTGATATAATTTTGCGCTTTAGCAACTATTTTTTCATCTGTTGAAGAATAAATATCTACATCGTAACGCTTTTTCCACATATAATTAGCCTTATTCATGTTATAGAATTTTTCAAGACCAATACTATCTGTTTTTGCTTTATCCCAAATTTCTTTTTCCATTAAGTCGAACAATAAAAGCCCGTCTCTGTATTCATCCATTACATATCTAAACTCTGGAATTTCATTTTCTAAATTGTCGTCGTAATATTTTAATAATTCATTTTCGAACCAT
Source organism: Flavobacteriaceae bacterium (assembly GCA_014763515.1). Lineage (GTDB taxonomy): Bacteria > Bacteroidota > Bacteroidia > Flavobacteriales > Flavobacteriaceae > Flavobacterium. The sequence goes on along the minus strand of JACXVH010000030.1, from coordinate 4,569 downwards.
TTTTCATATAATTCATCTACTAAAGTAGTTACTGGACGTGTTTGAACGTGTAATTTTTGTTGTGATTCCACAAACTCTAAAAAGTCGTTTGCTGAGAATTTTTTCTTCTTATCAATTGTTAACAAAGATTCATTAAAACTTTTTACATCTGTTGGTCTTTCCCAAGATTGTTTATAAAAATCTTCTGAAACCGCCTTAACAACTTGAGCATACAATTTATTGTTTTTCTCTATCGAATATTTTGATAGTAATTTTTTAGCTAAAGAATTTGTAATTAAAATAGAGCGCTCGTCTTTTTTAACTTTATTTTCAAGGTCAGACTGAATTTCTTCGAAAGATTTTACTGGAAATTTGTCGATTAATTTTACAATATGCCAACCAAATTGTGATTGAAATGGTTGAGATATTTCACCATTTTCTTTTAAGGAAAATGCAACATCTTCAAACTCTTGCGAAGTTAATTGTCCCGAAGCAAAACGTTGCAATTTTCCACCGTTTGTAGAAGTAGATTTATCGTCAGAAAATTGATTTGCTAAAGCTTCAAAACTTTCACCTTGTTGTAGTTTTTTATAAATATCGTCAATTGTATTTTTAACTTCTGCTTCTTTTTCAGGATTTGCATCTTTTGGATTCAATAACATAATATGTGCAACCGTTACTTCGCCTCTATTTGGTCTTTTGTCTTCAACTTTTAAAAAGTGATATCCAAAACGTGTTCTGAAAATTTTTGAAATTCCACCAACAGGCGTATTGAAGGCTTCATTTTCGAATGGATAAACCATTTTGAAAGCCGAAAAATAACCTAAATCGCCACCATTTGTTTTTGCTGAAGGATCTTCAGAGAATTTTTTTGCTACATCTTCGAACTTTTCACCTTTTAAAATTCTATTTCTTAAATCGAAAATCCTTTTGTATGAATCTAAAGTATCTTTTGGTAAAGCGCCATCTTTAATTAGAACTAAAATATGTGATGCTTTTACCTCTTGTTTCATTCTATCATAAGCCTCATCAACAAGTTGTTTAGTAACTTTTACATCATTTAAATATGTTTTAGCAAGTTGAGTTCTATATGAATTTAACTCTCCTATATATTTTTCTTCGTTTTGTAAACCTAATTTTTTAGCTTTCTCTACTTTTAATTTATAACCTATGTAAAGATCTAGATAAGCATTTAAATCTTTTTGAGATTCATCTTTTACTAGATCTAAGTTTTTATTATAAACCCTTAAAAACTCATCAGTATAAAAAGGTCTATCATCAATTTTAAAAAGTGCTTTTTGAGAAAACAATTGCGTTGAAAATAAAACTAATACTAATAATACTAGGTTATGTTTTTTCATTTTTTTGAGTTTTTGTTGCAATTTACAAATGTAATAATTAGAGAATAAAAACAAAACAATTAACAATAGTTTTAGTTTTTATTTATTTATCTCTTTTGATTCTAGATAAAGTTTTTTAAAACTGATAATTATGAGTAATTTTGCACCCGAATTAAAAAAACGAAAATGAGTTTTAAAGACGAAATTGCAAAAAGACGAACCTTTGGTATTATATCTCACCCCGATGCTGGTAAAACTACACTAACTGAAAAATTATTATTATTTGGTGGTGCAATTCAGGAAGCGGGAGCAGTAAAAAGCAATAAAATTAAAAAAGGAGCTACTTCCGATTTTATGGAAATTGAGCGCCAAAGAGGAATCTCTGTTGCAACTTCGGTATTAGCTTTTAACTATCAAGATAAAAAAATTAATATTCTTGATACTCCTGGTCACAAAGATTTTGCCGAAGATACTTATAGAACTTTAACTGCTGTTGATAGCGTTATAGTTGTAATTGATGTTGCTAAAGGTGTTGAGGAGCAAACTGAAAAATTGGTTGAAGTTTGTAGAATGCGAAACATTCCTATGATTGTTTTCATCAACAAACTAGACCGTGAGGGTAAAGATGCTTTTGATTTATTAGATGAAGTTGAACAAAAACTTAAGCTAAATGTTACTCCTTTAAGTTTCCCAATTGGTATGGGTTACGATTTTAAGGGAATTTATAATATTTGGGAAAAGAACATCAACTTATTTACCGGAGATAGCCGTAAAGATATTGAAGAAACTATCGCTTTTGATGACGTAAATAATCCAGAATTAGATAAGATTGTTGGTCAAAAACACGCTAACAAACTTCGTGAAGAACTAGAATTAGTTACTGAAATTTATCCAAGTTTTGATAGAGAAGCTTACTTAAAAGGAGCATTACAACCTGTTTTCTTTGGTTCGGCTTTAAATAATTTTGGAGTGAGAGAACTATTAGATTGTTTTATTGAAATTGCGCCACAACCAAGATTAGCGTTTGTAAAAATTGTTTCGGGTACATTTGAAAGAAACACTCCATATTTACATGTTAGACATGGAAAAAAATTAAAATTCTCAAGTCCGAATGCCTTTTTTGCAGAGAAAAAAGAAATTGTTGACATCTCATATGCAGGTGACATTGTTGGTCTTCATGATACAGGAAACTTTAAAATTGGCGATACATTAACCGAAGGAGAAATAATGAACTTCAAAGGAATACCAAGTTTTTCTCCAGAACATTTTAGATACATTAATAATGCTGACCCAATGAAAGCTAAACAATTAGAAAAAGGGATAGATCAATTAATGGATGAAGGAGTTGCTCAGTTGTTTACTTTAGAAATGAATGGAAGAAAAGTTATTGGAACTGTTGGAGCGCTTCAGTATGAAGTAATTCAATATCGTTTAGAACATGAATATGGTGCTAAATGTAGTTATGAAAATTTTCCAGCACATAAAGCATGTTGGGTAAAAGCTGATGATCCCAAAAACGAAGAATTTGCTGAATTCAAGCGTGTAAAACAAAAGTTTTTAGGTCATGACAAGCACGGACAATTAGTATTTCTAGCAGATAGTGAGTTTTCAATTCAGATGACTCAACAAAAATATCCAAGTGTTAAATTATTTTTTACGTCTGATTTTCAAACTAAATAATTTTTTCATATACTTGTACCCTAAATTAAAATCTGGCTTAACCTAAAATGATTAAATAATTATTATGAAATCTAATATTTTAAAGATTTATGTTACTGTATTTGTAACACTTTTTAGTTTCTTGAGCAATGCTCAACCTGTTGATCCGCCTGCTGATGGGGACCCACCTGCTGCACCTATTAATTCTTATTTAATTTGGTTAGCTGTTTTAGGAATTACATTTATCCTTTACATTTTAAATAAAAGAAATTCGATTAAAGAATCTAAATAATAAAAAAAGCGTTGAAAATTTCAACGCTTTTTTTATTATTTATCATTATATCATAATTATTTATTTTAGTTTTCTTCCTTCTCTTGCTAATAATGTATTTTTCAACAACATCGCTATAGTCATTGGCCCAACGCCACCGGGAACTGGAGTAATATAAGAAGCTTTTTTCAAAACATTTTCAAAATCTACATCTCCTGTAATTTTGTAACCTTTTTCAGAGGTTTCATCAGCAACACGAGTAATTCCTACGTCTATTATAACAACATCATCTTTAACCATTTCCGCTTTTAAATAATTTGGAACACCTAAAGCTGTTATAATAATATCTGCCTGAGTTGTTATTTGATTAATGTTTTTTGTGTGACTATGTGTAAGTGTTACTGTAGAATTTCCAGGAAAACCTTTTCTTCCCATTAAAATACTCATTGGACGGCCAACAATATGACTACGACCAATAACTACAGTGTGCTTACCATTTGTTTCAACATTATATCTCTCAAGAAGTTCTAAAATTCCAAAAGGAGTAGCCGGAATAAAAGTACTCATATCTAAAGCCATTTTTCCAAAGTTTTCTGGATGGAAACCATCTACATCTTTACTTGGATCAATAGCCATTAATATTTTTTGTGTATCAATTTGTTTTGGCAAAGGAAGCTGAACAATAAACCCATCAATATCGTCATTTTCATTAAGTTCTTTTATCTTCTTTAAAAGTTCTATTTCAGTAGTTGTACTTGGCATTTTAATTAAAGTAGATTCAAAACCTACGCGTTCACAAGCTTTAACTTTACTTCCCACATAGGTTAAACTTGCTCCATCATTACCTACTATTACTGCTGCTAGATGGGGAACTTTTTCGCCTTTCTCTTTCATCTTAGCTACTTCTGCAGCTATTTCATTCTTAATGTCTTCAGAAACTTTTTTACCGTCTAATAATACCATTTTGTTTTTTGTTGTGTGCTTATTTATAAAAAAAGAAGACGCGAATAGTCGCGTCTTATCATATTATCTCATTCCTTTCATTCCACCCATCATTCGCATCATGTTCTTTCCTGCACCACCTTGCATCATCTTCATCATCTTGCTCATTTGGTCGAACTGTTTCATTAATTGATTCACTTGTTCCACCTTAGTACCAGAACCTTTTGCAATTCTCATTTTACGTTTGCCATCAATAATTGAAGGTTTACTTCTTTCAGAAGGCGTCATTGAATGAATAATGGCCTCGATATGTTTAAAAGCATCGTCTTCAATTTCAACATCTTTCAATGCTTTTCCAGCACCAGGAATCATACCAAC
>JACXVH010000332.1 GCA_014763515.1 Flavobacteriaceae bacterium | reverse complement strand
GTTTATAAGTTAAATAGAAGATATTTTGAAGAAAAACTCTTCGATAGGCTTGTAATTGCTAACATTACAGGATTATGACAACAAACGGACAATCAGTAATTATTTAACAAAAAACAATATAAAAATTAAATACAAACAAATACCTATTAAAAGTGTACTTATCTAATTGTTAAAACAATACACTAAATAAATTAAGCTAACATAAGTTATTATTTATTTTATAAAGAGCGAAAAAAAATGCAATTTTGCAATTCCAAACAAACAAATTATGCCAAAAATATCAAACAAAGGGCAACAAATGCCTGAATCTCCAATTAGAAAACTGGTTCCTTTTTCAGAAACTGCGAAGAAAAAAGGTCATAAAGTATATCATTTAAACATTGGTCAACCCGATATTAAAACTCCAGATGTTGCTATTAATGCAGTTAAGAATGCCAATATTGAAGTGTTAGAATATTCTCATTCTGCTGGATTCGAAAGTTATAGAAACAAGCTTTCTCAGTACTATAAAACTCATGGATTGCCAATTGACACACAAGATATTATTATTACTACTGGTGGTTCTGAAGCTTTATTATTTGCTTTAGGAAGCACTATGGACACTAATGATGAAATTATTATTCCTGAACCTTTTTATGCAAATTATAATGGTTTTTCAACTGCATCAGGGGTAAAAGTAGTTCCTGTAATGTCATCTATTGAAGATAGTTTTGCTTTACCTCCAATTGAAGCTTTTGAAAAATTAATTACTCCTAAGACTAAAGCAATCTTAATTTGTAACCCTGGAAATCCTACAGGTTATTTGTATTCTCAAGAAGAAATCTTAAAATTAGCCGAAATTGTAAAAAAACACGATTTATTCTTAATTGCTGATGAAGTTTACAGAGAGTTTACTTATGATGGATTCCAACATTTCTCAGTAATGAATGTAGAAGGTTTAGAACAACATGCTATTATGATCGATTCGGTTTCTAAACGTTATAGTATGTGTGGCGCAAGAATTGGTTGCATTGTTTCTAAAAATAAAGAAGTTATGGCAACAGCCATGAAATTTGCTCAAGCGCGTTTAAGTCCACCAACTTATGCACAAATTGCTAGTGAAGCTGCTTTAGAAACTCCACAATCTTATTTTGATGAAGTTATTACTGAATATAAAGACCGAAGAGATACTTTAGTTAACGAATTAAATAAAATTCCTGGTGTAAAAGTAGCAGTTCCTAAAGGTGCTTTTTATTGTATTGCAAAATTACCAGTCAAAAATGCTGACAACTTTGCGCAATGGTTATTAGAGAGTTACGATTTTAATGGAGAAACCGTTATGGTTGCTCCTGCTGCAGGATTCTACTCTACTCCAGGTGTTGGTTTAGATGAAGTTCGTATTGCTTACGTTTTAAAGAAAGAAGATTTAATTAAATCTGTTCAAATATTAAAAGAAGCACTAGCTGTTTATAATAACTAGAAGCTTATTCCCGCTGTTCGTGCTACACGGTAGCTTACTTCCATCGGGGCTATAAAATAAAAAAGCCACTCAATTGAGTGGCTTTTTTTGTTGTTATTATCTATCGTTTTAATGAAAAATGTGCTTTAAACTCTTTCATTATTCCATTCTCTTCATA
>JACXVH010000331.1 GCA_014763515.1 Flavobacteriaceae bacterium | reverse complement strand
TGACCATCATTAATACTTAAACTAGCATTGTAAAGTTCATCTATTGGAGCTAAGTGGAATGAAGTTTGAAATTTAAATCCTGTTGTTTTAGCATATTCACTTGTTAAATTTCTGCTTTCATGTATAGCTTTAATAGTTGCGGTTTTAGGTTCAGGAATTAAAACATAAGTGCCTTTGTTTGGAATAATTTCAACCCAACCTTGCGAGGCTAATTCTTCATAAACGGCAACCACAGTATTCCGATGAATATGTAAAGCCTGACTTAAAATTCGCGTTCCAGGTAATGCAGTTCCTTTTGTAATAATTCCGCGTTGGATTGCATTAATGATTTGTTGAGAAATTTGAATAAATACAGGATTTTCAGCTTTTTTCTCAAACCGAATGATTTTTTTTAAAACAGCAACAACCGGACTATCTAAATTTTTCAAACTGGACTATTTTAGTAGTCCGGAAAGTTACGACTTTTGCATCGTTTTAAAGAAATAAATTTATACAAATGAGAAAAATTGGAGTTTTATTACCGCTTGTTTTTGCAGTTTTAAAAGGAAATGCACAGGAAGATATTCAAAAAATGGATACGTTGAAAGAAGTTGTTGTAACATCTTCTCGAATTGATTTACCATTTAAAGAAAATTCAAGAACGATTCAAATTGTTACCGCTGAAGATATTAAAAAGTTAGGTGTGACAAATGTTGCCGATGCTTTACAACAAATTGCAGGAATCGATGTAAGAAGACAAGGTATTAATGGAATGCAATCGGATTTATATATTAGAGGTGGAAGTTTTGATCAAACTTTGCTTTTGATTGATGGAATAAAAGTAGATGATGCTCAAACAGGTCATCATACAATGAATTTGCAACTACCTATTGAGGTTATCAAAAGAATTGAGATAATTAAAGGGCCGGCTGCTCGAATTTTTGGACAAAATGCATTTACTGGTGCAATCAATATTGTCACTAAAGACGCTTTGGAAAATTCATTGATAGGTAAAGTTCAAGGTGGTTCTTTTCAACAATTTATTGGAGAAATAACAGGCGCAATTAATAAAGAAAATTCAAATCATATTGTGCATGTGAGTAAAAACTTTTCGAATGGTTACAGATATAATTCTGATTTTGACAATACAAACGTATTTGTGAAAAGCCAGTTTAATAAAGATAAGCTGCCAATTGATTTCATTGCTACACTTAGTGAAAGAAAATTTGGAGCCAATGGATTTTACGGAATTGCTTCGGCAACAGAACAATATGAAGAAACTCAGGCAAGTTTAATTGGTTTTTCAACAACAATTAAAAAAGGTAATTTTACTTGGAAACCAAGAGTTTATTGGAGAAGAAACCAAGATTTATATTTATACATTAGAAGTAATCCATCGGCTTACAGAAACATGCATATTACAAATAAAGTCGCTGCCGAATTAAATGGTTCATATCAATCAAAATTAGGGATTACAGGTTTTGGAGTAGAGTTTTCTAAATATTATATTGCCAGTAACCGTTTAGGTGATAATCAAAGAGAAATTGCAAGTTTGTTTTTAGAGCATCGTTTTCAGTTTTTCAACAATATTTTAGATGTTACGCCAGGAATTTCAGCATCATATTTTTCAGATTTCGATAACCAAGTTTTTCC
>JACXVH010000029.1 GCA_014763515.1 Flavobacteriaceae bacterium | reverse complement strand
TTGTGTTTGTCGCAAGCGGTTTTACAGGTTTGATGAAAATGTTGTGCATCTTCTTCAAATAAATAATACGGTGTTAAATCTTGTCCGCCACCAAACCATTGGTTGATGATTTCTCCATTTTCATTGTACATTTCAAAGTAACGCCAATTGGCATGAACCGTTGGCACCATTGGATTTTTCGGATGAATCACTAAGCTTAATCCGCAAGCAAAGAAATCTGCTTCGCCTACACCAAACATTTTTTGCATGGTATCGGGCAATTTACCATGAACAGCCGAAATGTTTACACCGCCTTTTTCAAAAACGTTTCCATTTTCAATTACACGTGTTCTTCCGCCACCACCTTCTGGACGTTGCCATAAATCTTCCACAAATTTCGATTTCCCATCTACAGCTTCTAATCCCTTACAGATTTGATCTTGTAATTGTTCTATGTAGGCGTAAAATTTATTTTTCATTGTATTAGTTTACTGTTAACGGTTTTCTGTTTACAGTGTTTCATTTATTTTTCTAATTAAAGAAGCAAGCATTTTCTTTATTTCAATAATTTCATTTGAGATTCTATTATATTCTTCTTCTTTTATAAAATTTAAATCTTTTGATAATAATATTAAATATTCTAGTTCATGACTGGATCCAGATGAAATATAAAGAAACCTGATTAATTCCTTTTGTGTTTCTCTTCCACAACCTTCAGCAATATTAGTAGGAACTGAAACAGCTGCTCGATTAATTTGAGAAACTAAGTTAAATTGTTCGTTTTTAGGAAAAGTCTCTGTTAATTTATATATATCAGTAACTAATTGATGTGATTTTTGCCAAACTTTGTAATTTCGATAGTCGATCATATTAATTATCTTTTCCAAATTCGTCAATCATTTCATGAACCATTTTCTTGATGGTTGGAATGGGTGATAACAAACGACTTGGATCGAAATTACCTTGTAATGTTATTTTTCCGCTGGTTAAATAACGCGCATTTCTAGGAGAACATGTCCAATCTACTCCTAATGCAGATGCTTTCGATTTTGCCATATCGCCTAAAGCAAACCAACATCCTTTTCCGAAAACAATTACTTTGGTTTCATCTGCTAATGCTTCTACAATTTGGTTGATATACTGCCAAGAAAATTCTTGATAGTCTGTTGGTGATAACATTCCGCCCCAAGAATCAAAAATTTGTACAGCATTTACGCCGTGTTTCACTTTTTCTTTTAAATAGGCAATTGTTGTATCGGTTATTTTTTGCAATAATAGGTGTGCTGCAACTGGTTCTGAAAAACAGAAACCTTTTGCTTTATCGAAACTTTTAGATCCTTTTCCTTCCACTGCATAACAAAAGATTGTCCAAGGCGAACCTGCGAAACCAATTAACGGAACTTCATTGTTCAACATGTCTTTCGTCATGTCTATAGCATCCATTACATAACCTAAACTTTCATTGATGTCTGGAATACGAACTTGTTCCACATCCTTTAATGAACGAATAGGATTTGGTAAAACTGGCCCGATTCCATCTTCTAATTCTACATCAATTCCCATTGCTTGAGGAATAACCAAAATATCTGAAAATAAAATAGCTGCATCGGGCTTTACAATACGAATAGGCTGTACAGTAATTTCCGAAGCTAATTCTGGAGTTTTACAACGTGTAAAGAAATCATATTTTTCGCGTAATGCTCTAAATTCTGGTAAATATCTTCCAGCTTGACGCATCATCCAAACGGGAGGACGTTCAACAGTTTCGTTATTTAAGGCTTTTAAAAATAAATCGTTTTTAATCATTTCTTTTATTTATAATGTTTTATACAAGCTTTTAAAACCGCTTCTATTTTTTGTTTTTTTGCAATTTTGATTTTATCAGTTATTCCATGTAAAGCTTCTGCCGTTGTGTTACCAATACAAAAACAAGTTTCATTTTTAATCTCGTTTTCTAGTAAGTAACTTTTTATTCCCGATGGACTAAAAAATAGAATGCCATCAAGTTTTACGGAGATTTTATGTGATTTTAGTTTGGTTTTGTAAACTACAATTTCATTCAGTTCTATTTTTTTCTCTTTTAAGATATTAGGTAAGGTTGCTTTTCTAATATTTCCACAAAAAAAGGTAAATCTTAAATGATTGAAATTTTCACATATTTTATTGGCTAAAGCTTCCGCATTTTCGGCCTGAAATATAACTTTAAACCCGTTTTTCTCTAATTGTTTTTTTGTTTTTTCTCCAACACAAAAAGCATTTTTATCAATTAATTTCTTCTTGAATGGAAGAACACTTTTAACAGCATTTTTACTCGTAAAAATTAAATTTTCTGCAACTTCATTAAGCGAAAATGGAATTGATTTTGTTTTGATGAAGTTTTTTTCCACCACCAAAAAACCTGAGTTTTCAAGTTTAACTTTATTTTTTTCAGTTAGTTTTTTAGTAGAAAGAATCGTATACATTATTTACGAATTTCGTGCTCTTCTTGATCTATACAATAATATTCTATGTCTTTATTATATCCATACACCACCAAAATATCACCTTCTTCAATTATAGTTTCAGGTATTGGCCTACCAATACTTTCTTTTTTTATTGTTTTTTTACCTATAAGATTTCGTTTTTCACGTTTTCGAATAATTGTAATTAACGTAAGGTGATATTTGTCTATACTGTCTAATTCTTGTAATGTTTTACCAAAAAATTCTGGTTTTGCTAGCACCTCAGAAATAGTGAAGTTATCATCTAATTGATAATTTTCAAGTGTAGATTTAAAGTTTATTTGTTTAGTTAAACGATCTGCTGATTCTTGTTCAGGATGAATTATACTCTGAATTCCCATTGCTTCTAGCACTGTATCGTGAATAGGAGATAAGGCACGGCTAATAATTTTTACATCGCTCAACTTCTTAATTATTGCAGTTGTAATAATGGCAGCACCTTCGTTTTCGCCAATAGCAACTACCACTTTATCGGCATCTTTTAAAGGAACGGCTTCATAGGCCAATTCATTTGTTGAGTCCATACAAATAGCATGAGAAATTTTATCTTTTACGAGATTTACTTTTTCCATGTTTTTGTCAATTCCAATCACTTCATTACCAGTTTCGGTAAGGCTTAAAGAAAGCGACATACCAAAGTTTCCTAATCCAAAAACAATGACTTTCATATTAAATAACTATTAGTTTATTAAAATATTTTCTTTTGGGTATTCATAGAATTGATGGTTCATTTGACGTAATAAACCAATCATTAAGTTGAGCATACCAATTCGACCTATAAACATTACCGCAATAATTACATATTTACTAGGTTCTGATAATGTAGGAGTAAATCCAAGACTTAATCCGACAGTACTATACGCAGAGAAGCATTCAAATGCAACTGTTAGTAATGGAGTTCCAGTGGGTTCTAAAATTAATAATGCCATAATGGCCAAACCTATTACAATAAGCGAAATACATAAAATTGCAAACGCTCGTGAGGTTGATTCTGCCGAAATTCTTCTACCAAACAATTGAATTCTACTTTTACCCATTGCTACAGCAAAAATATTTAAAGTGGCAAGAGCAAATGTACTAGTTTTAACTCCACCACCCGTTGAAGCTGGAGAAGCCCCAATCCACATTAAAAAGATAATGAATAACAATGATGGAACTGTCATATCGGAAAAGTCTATTACATTAAAACCGGCTGTTCTTGGCGTAACAGAGTTAAATGCAGCATTTGTTATTTTTCCAAATACAGAAGTATGATTTATTAATGTGTTGTTATATTCTGAAATAAATAAAAATATGAAACCGCTAACTAGTAATATAATTGTTGTATAAATAACGATTTTTGTATTTAATGTAATGATTCGGATATCTTTATGTATTCTTGTTTTGTCGAAAAATTCAATCACATAGGTTTGTATTCTTGTTTTGTCGAAAAATTCAATCACATAGGTTTTTATGTATTGATAAAAATTAAAAACAATATTGTGTCCTAACCCTCCAAATACAATTAAAGTCATTATGATCCATTGGAAATAATAATGGAATCGAATACTTTCATCATATAAACCAGAAGAAAGTATGGAGAATCCTGCGTTACAAAATGCTGAAACAGAATGGAAAATTGAAAAATAAGCTTTGTTTGTTATTGCATCAACATCAAGTATTGATGTGTAGATAAAAATTGCGCCTACAATTTCAACACTTAAAGTAAAAATAACAACATTTAGTGCGGCTCTAAATACATCTTTTAATCCTTCATGAGCAATGAAATCGCGAGTATTTAATCCTTCTTTAAAACTTGAACTACCTCTAAAGAAAAATGCGAAGAAAGAAGTGAATGTTAGAATTCCAATTCCTCCTAATTGTATCATTACTAATATAATAGATTGACCTACAAGGGTAAAGTCGTTTGCGGTATCTACTACAGCTAATCCAGTTACGCAAACAGCACTGGTAGCAGTAAATAATGCATTTGTAAATGAAATACCATGAGTAGTAGCGCTGGGTAACATTAGTAAAAATGCACCTGAAAGCGCAAGTATTATAAAACTTCCTACGAATACAATTGCAGGGTTAAAATAGATGTCATAAATATGACGAACTAATACTAAAAGTCTTAGTAAAAAGTAAAAAATTAGTCCACCTTCTAAAATGGGTTTTATTTTTTGAAGAATATAGGCGCCACTAAAATCACTATTTAAAACCGCTGTAAACCCTGATAAAAAAAGCAAAGAGGTTAAAATAACCATATTAACAAAAGCTACTTTTCGGTTACTTTTGTATTTGTATTTAAAAAATTTAAAAGTATTAAAACCAAGTAGACCTAGTGTTAAAAACACTAATCCAATTACATGCGGTGTATTGAAGTTTTCTTGAAAATCGTAACCAAAATCAAAGACTATAAATAGCAAAACGATTAAGTCAAAAAACCGAATAATATAATTGAGTAAGGATTCTCTTTCCATTATAAGTAAATTACTTCACCTTTAGTGTTTTGCGAATTTCCTCCATTAGTAGCGCACCTCCATTTTTCAATATTTCATTTGCGCATTCTTCACCAAAAGATTTATATGTATCAAAAGTACAATTTTTTTTGATATGATAATTTTGTTTTCCATCTAATGAAAACAACACACCTTCAAATTGAATTTCGTTGTTAACTATTTGAGCTAATGCGCCAATTGGAGCTGTACAACCACCTTCTAAAGTTCTTAAAAACTGACGTTCAATGGTAGTACAAACTTCGGTTTCATAATGATTAAGCTTAGAAATTGCTTCATCACAAAAAGCATCTCCTTCCATGGTAACAACTAGCATAGCTCCTTGTGCTGGAGCAGGAATCATCCAATCTAAATTAATAAAAGTATCGGGTTTTAAATTGATTCTTTCTAAACCAGCCGCTGCAAAAACAGCTCCGTTCCAATTGTTATCTTTTAATTTTTGAAGTCGAGTATTCACATTTCCTCTTAAATCTTCAACTATATGATTTGGAAATTTGTGTAACCACTGTGCTTTTCTTCTTAAACTTCCAGTTGCTATAGTTCCTTCGGTGTTTAAAAAATCCACATTTCCTTTATGAACTAAAATATCAAAGACATTTGCTCGTTCTAAAACTGCTGTTTGTTTTATTCCTTTTGGAAGTAGTGTAGGGACATCTTTCATGGAATGAACCGCAATGTCGATTTCTCCTTTTATCATGGCAATATCTAATGTTTTAGTAAAAATGCCAGTGATTCCTAATTCATATAAAGGTTTGTCTAAAATTAAATCGCCTGTTGATTTTACTGCAATTATTTCAGTTTTATAGCCTAAATCGTTTAATTTTTTCTCAACGGTTGTTGCTTGCCAAAGTGCTAGTTCGCTATCGCGAGTACCTATTCGTATAGTTTTCAAAATCTTAGTCGTTTAACTGAAATACTTTCTCAATCCATTCAATACTTTCATCTACAGAAGTGTTTTCTTGCTTTAAATGATTTGCAAAATGAGTAGTAATTTTTTGGATAATTCGGTTACTAATAATTTCAGCTTGTTCCTCGTTAAAGTTTTCGAGTTTTTTTCTTTGATAATTTAATTCAGCTTGTTTTATAGAAGCTAATTTTTCTTTTAAAGAATGTATTGTTGGAGCAAATTTTCTCGCTTTTGACCACGATGAAAATTCTTCAATTATTTCTTCAATTATTTCTTCTGCTTGCGGAATATATTGTTTTCTTTTTTCTAATGTATCATCTGTAATTTGAGATAAATGATCCATATGCAATAATGTAACGCCTTCAATCGATTTTACATTTTCATTTACATTTTTAGGAATTGATAAATCTAAAATTAATAATGGTTTTTTTAAATTTAAAACAGATGCATCTATAGTAGGGTTTTGAGCTCCCGTAGCAACAATGAGTACATCAGCTTTATGTATTTCTTCTTGTAAGTTTGTGTAATCTTTTACAATTACATTAAACTTTCCTGCAATTTTTTCAGCTTTTTCTTTAGTACGATTTATTAATACGATATGTTCGTTTTTGGTGTGTTTTACCAAATTTTCACAAGTATTCCGTCCTATTTTTCCAATTCCAAAAAGTAGAATGTTTTTATTGCCAATATTTTCAACATTATTCATTATGTACTGAACAGCTGCAAAAGAAACTGATGTTGCTCCAGAGCTAAGTTCGGTTTCATTTTTAACTCTCTTACTAGCTTGAATTACAGCATTTGTAAGTCTTTCTAAGTAAGCATTTGCTAAATTTAATTTTTTACTCTCTACAAAGCCTTGTTTGATTTGAGAGATAATTTCGAAATCACCTAAAATTTGACTATCTAAACCAGTTCCAACTTTAAATAGATGTTGAATAGCTTCTTTGTTTTTATATATGTAAGCTACATTTTGAAAGTCTTCAACAGTACCTTGACTATTATCGCAAAGTAATTTTATTAGTTGAAAGGGATGCCGTGCAAAACCGTAAATTTCAGTCCTATTACAAGTAGAGATTAGGAATAAACTTTCTATACCTTCATCTTTAGCTTGGTGTAATACATTATTTTTAGATGCATCATCTAGACTAAATTTACCGCGCATTTCAGCGTCTGCTTTTTTATAACTAAGACCTACAACATAAAAAGATAGTTGTTTGCCATGTAAAGTATTCTCCATAATGTACTCTTACCTAAAAAGTAAAACAAATGTAAGAGGAACTATTTTATAAAAACAACGCTAGAAGAACTTTTTGTGTCGCTGAAAGTTATTTTCTTTAAAAATGTCTTAAAAGAGATATTTTTTTTAAATTTGTCATAATATAAGGCTTTTCAAAGATTGTTATATAGAATAATTCTAAATAAAAAATAAATATTTTTCTTTTACAAATTTAAAAAATATCGCTATGGGTTCATTTGAAGAAATTAAAATAGAAAATGATTTTATATTATATAAATGTCAAAATGACTCGAATGAAATTTTTAAGATAAATAAGTTTGTAAGTAAAGGTCTTATACAATTTCATTTTGGTATAAAAGGTAAAGGTGTTTTTACTTTTAATCAAGGGAGTTATACTTTAGATTTGCTTGAAGAAAAATCACTATTGTTTTATAATCCACAAAAAGAATTACCAATGGATTTGGATTTGTTGCCAAATTCATGGTCTATTTCTGTGATTATTTCTATAAAAAAATTACACAGTTTATTTTCTAGTGATTCTGAAAATATTCCTTTTTTGAGTCAAGACAATATGGATAAAAAATATTATAAAGAAGACGATATTAATCCTTCTATGTCAATTGTACTTAATCAATTATTTCATTACAATTTAAGTCAGTCCATAAAGAAATTATATTATAAAGGAAAAGCTTATGAATTAATCAGTTTGTTTTTTAACAAATCTGAGGATCCTAATGCAGAACAATGTCCGTTTTTAATTGATGAAGAAAATATTTTAAAAATTAGAAAAGCAAAAGAAATTATTATAGCAAATATGGCCGAGCCTCCAACCTTAGTTGAATTAGCTGAAAGTGCTGGGTTAAATTTGAAAAAGCTTAAAGAGGGTTTTAAACAAATCTATGGAGATACAGTTTATGGTTTTTTACTAGATTATAAATTAGATTACGCTAGACAATTATTAGATAGCGGCTCTTATAATGTAAATGAAGTTGGTTTAAAAATTGGCTACAGTACTGGTAGTCATTTTATAGCTGCCTTCAAGAAAAAATTTGGAACCACACCAAAAAAATATTTATTGAATTTAAGTAATTAATTAAAGTAATGTGCAATTACCTGAACCTCATCATTTTCGACTCCTAGGTACATTTTTATAGCTCCCGTGGCATTTGTATCTCCTACTTCTAATTGGGCAGCAAACATAGGAGTATAGGTACCAGGACCTAATATAACATAGTCTGAAGCAGAATTTCTAAAGCCACTCCAAACTCCCTCATCTTTATCTTCATTGTTGTAAATTTGGCCATTAATCCCAATCATGCCAGCTACTTGTGTACAACTTGAATTTATACAAAGAGCACCACCGTTTATTGGATTGCCAAAATAATCATTAACAACAGCTGGTCCAGTGTAGTTATTAAGTCTAAAATAAACACCAGTTTGGACAACTCGAGCTCTGTAATCGTCAATTCTAGAAGTTGGAGTAGCATTTTTGCCTAAGTTCCAAGAAACAGAATAGTTGATTTCGACTACCGCTGGTGCTGTTAGTGTAAAAGAAGCAGCTAAACCTAAAGTTGGTATTCCTGCCTGACTAAAACCTGATCCTTCACCAGTTTGTAATATTAAAGATGTAGGGTTTGAAACATTTCTTAAATAATTATCAGAGTCAAAAATTAATTGGATGTTGTCTTTTAATTCTCCTAGAACTAAATCTCCAAATTCATTTACAAAAACTTTTGAAGTGGAGTTTGTTCCAAGGTTGTTCACATTATTTATTTCATTTAAACCTTCAACTCTTATAGTGGAGTTTTCACCTGCAAGGTGTAACTCTTCTCCTGGATTTGTTGTGTTAATTCCAACGTTTTGAGAAAATACATTTAGGTATGTGAAAATTAGTATATGTAGGTAATATTTTGTCATACTAAAAGTTTTAATTAATAAACTCTAATTTTAAGATATTCATCTGCTCCACCAAAAGCAATACTTGTATAAGTGTCTGGAGGATCATTTACTACACCATAAAAATATACTGTATGAGTTCCTGAGGGTAGTGTTGCATATGCTTGACTGTTCATGTAGGTATAACCTCTAGTGCCTCTTTTTGTTGTGCCATAATATTGGACTTTAGTTCCATAATGTTTTGCAAGTTCTGTTGCATCAAGTCCATCAGAAAATAAATCTATACAAAAATATGTTTGATAACTTCTTGTTCTTTCATCTGTAATAAATGAAGGATCATAAGGAGGGGAAGCTAGGTCAGTGGCCGAATATAAAATTGACATAGCATATTTAAATTCAATCATTGAGGCTGATGGAACTGTAATGGTGATACTGTGTATAAGTCCAGTAACTGATTCGGTTGAATTGTCGCTGTTAATTACTCTTCCGTGGTCATTATAGGGTACAAGTAACGACAGTATATTATCGGGTACAAAATTAGGCGTATCCATTAAAAAGTTTAAAGGAAGTTCATAGCCTGTTCCTCCTGAAATATAAGATGGAGGAGTTAATGTTAAGTTTCCTTTATTAGTAACATATACAGGTGTTAGTTCTGTACCATTATTCTCTACATTATTTATTACATCTAAGCCTTCAATTCTAATTGTAGAAGTACTCCCTGCAACATGTAAATCTTGTTGCGGAGTTTGTGTTCCTATTCCAACCTGTCCAAATGAGATATAACTCACCCATATAAACAATAAGTAATATTTTTTCATGGTACAAAGATTTTGGGTTAGTTCGATTTACACATTAAGGTATCATCACCTCTTCCGAATATTACACAAGTAGCAAGTCCAGTATTGGGATTTCCTGCTTTAAGTCCAGAAGAAATTTCTCCAAACATTTCTATGGTGTAAGTTCCTGCAGCGGGGATAACAATGTAAGATGAAGACATATTATAAAACATTCCAGTTACATTACCACCATTGTTACCTCCTTGTATAGCATTTAGATATGTGACAATATTTTCTGGTAGATCCGTTGAGTCTAAAGTAAGTGTTTATCCTTCTGACTAATTTATCTCTTATTTCTATTTCTTCTGTGTTTTTAAAAACTTCAAAACTAATATTATACTTAACAAGTAGTAGTGAAGGTCTGTTTACAGAAATCGTAAAACTATAAATTCTTACTGTTTCTAATCCATCATTGTCTCCATCAAGAATAACAGCGGTAGATGTGTTGATATTAGTATCGTCAAATGCATCATTACCATCACTATTGTACAAAATTTGATTATAAAGTGTCATGTCACCTTTTTCATCAACAAATAGTGGATAAGTGTGTGCGGGACCGTTATTGTAAATATTATTGTTTTCATCGAGACCTCCAACTCTAATGGTTCCCGTAGGTGTGCCAAGATGTAAAGTTTGTTCAGGGACTGTCTCGTTTATTCCTACTCCAGAAACTTGCGCAGAAGTAGAAAGGCTTATTAAAAATAAGAAAATAATTGGCAGGTAGATTTTTGTTATAAGCAATCATAAATTTGGGGGTTGGACACTTATGTTAGGGTCCTCTAAATCAGAAAAAATTTAATCAAAAACGACTTTTTTATTAGAAAAAATCAAAATTTAACATTTTATATATAAATTCTGTAATAAAAATCGTTATAATTTAAAAATTTATTAAGAAGAATGTTACAAATGTAAAAATTGACCACTTTTTAGTAACTTTGAAAAAAAAGAAAAAAGTGAAAAAAGGAGTTTTATTGGTGAATTTAGGTTCTCCAGAAAGTACTGAAGTTAAAGATGTTAAGAAATATTTAGATGAATTTTTAATGGATGAAAGAGTTATTGATATTCCATATCTATTGAGAGTTCTACTTGTAAAAGGTATAATTTTAAATACTAGACCTAAAAAATCTGCAAAAGCTTACAAGAGAATTTGGTGGGATGAGGGTTCTCCTTTAATTGTATTATCAAAAAGACTTCAAAATAAAGTACAAGATAATGTTTCTGTTCCAGTAGCTTTAGCAATGCGTTATGGAAATCCGAGTATAGAATCAGGTTTAAAAGAATTGCATGAAAAAGGAGTAAATGAGGTTTTAATAATTCCAATGTACCCTCAATTTGCAATGGCAACTACAGAAACTATTTTAGTATTAGCAGAAAAAATTAGACAAACTAAATTTCCAAACATGAGTTTTACTATTTTGCCTGCTTTTTACAATCAACCCGATTATATTAGAGATTTATCAAATTCTATTCAAAACGAATTAAATAATTTTGAAGCAGAACAAATCTTATTTTCCTATCACGGAGTACCAGAGCGCCATATTAAAAAATCAGATGTTACAAAATCACATTGTAAAATTGATGGTTCTTGTTGTAACACACCTTCAAAAGCGCATGAGTTTTGTTACAGGCATCAATGTTATGAAACAACAAAACAGGTTGCAAATTTTTTAAATCTCAAAGAAGGAACTTATAGCACATCTTTTCAATCTAGATTAGGTAAAGATCCTTGGTTGCAGCCTTACACAGATGCTACTATTGATGGTTTTGCAAAAAATGGTGTAAAAAAACTAGCAGTTGTAACCCCAGCATTCGTCTCAGATTGTTTGGAAACATTAGAGGAAATTGGTTTAGAGGCAGCACATAGTTTTAAAGAAAATGGAGGAGAAGATTTTTTAACAATCCCATGTTTAAATGATAATGACGATTGGGTGAAAACATTAAGTAGATGGATTGACCAATGGGCAATCCAAAATTAAATTTATGAAAGTAACTTCAGAAGAACTGGGAAGTTTAGATATAAAACAATTATTGATTAAACAATCTGTTCCAGCTTCAATAGGAATTTTGTTTATGTCAATTAATATTTTAATCGACACCATTTTTGTAGGACAATGGATCGGTTCGCTTGCCATTGCAGCAGTATCTGTAGTATTACCTATTTCGTTTTTAATTTCTTCATTAGGAATGGCAATAGGAATTGGTGGAAGTTCCATTATCTCTAGAGCACTTGGAGCAAAAGATAAAGAGAAAGCGTTACATACTTTTGGGAACCAAATTATGATGAGTTTAACTCTTGCATTGGTTTCAGTAAGTTTAGGATTTGTTTTTTTTGATAAAGTTTTGATCTTATTTGGAGCCAATGGAGAAATATTGGAACCCGCAAAAGAGTTTTTTCTTCCTGTCTTATTAGGTGTTCCATTTTTGGCACTTTGCATGATGGGAAACACTGTAATAAGAGCCGAAGGTAAAGCAAAGTTCGCTATGTATGCGATGATTATTCCTGCTTTTGGAAACATTATCATGGATTTTGTCTTTATTAAGTTTTTAAATTGGGGAATGTTTGGTGCAGCACTTGCAACATCAATATCTTATATACTTTGTTTTTTGTTTATACTATGGTTTTTTATATATAAGAGTGAATTGCAAATAAGTTGGCACCACCTTAAACCGAACCCTATATTAATGAAAGAGATTACTGCGCTAGGTTTTGTAACTTTTGCGCGTCAAGGAGTTGTTAGTTTACTAGCAATTATAGTAAACCAAACCTTATTTATTTATGGAGGAGAACATGGCGTAACAGTTTATGGAATTATAAATAGAATGCTGATGTTTGCTTATTTTCCAATTTTAGGAATTACTCAAGGATTTTTACCAATTGCTGGATATAATTATGGCGCCAAAAATTTTCATAGAGTTAAAGAAAGTATTATAAAATCAATAATTGCTGCTGCTGTTATGGCTAGTTGTATATTTGGGATTATTTATTTCTTTGCAGAGCCAATAGTAAGAGTTTTTACAACTGATGTTGACATTCTTAAAATAACACCTCAAGCTTTAATTTTCGTTTTTGCTGCGACACCTATTATAGCCTTACAGTTAATTGGTGCGGCATATTTTCAAGCAGTAGGTAAGGCAATTCCAGCATTATTACTAACTTTAACAAAACAAGGATTTTTCTTGATACCTTTGGTTTTATTATTGCCTAAGTATTTTGGAATACATGGCGTGTGGATTGCATTTCCAATTGCTGATTTATTATCGACTTTAGTAACAGCATATTTTTTAAATCGAGAAATTAAAACCAAATTAATAGAAGATTAATGGAATTATACAATTATATAAAAGCATTACATTTAATTTTTGTAGTTACTTGGTTTGCTGGTTTGTTTTATATTGTTAGACTTTTTGTATATCACGCAGAAGCTAAAACAAAACCAGAACCAGAGCAGTCTATTTTAATAAAGCAATATCAATTAATGCAATATAGGTTATGGTATATAATTACTTGGCCTAGTGCTGTTTTAGCCAGTATTTTTGCTTTTTGGATGTTGTTTTTTACCGAAGAAGGAAAAGTTTGGCTTCCACAACCGTGGATGCATGTTAAACTAGCATTTGTTTTTCTATTGTATTTATATCATTTAAAATGCCATCAGTTTTTTATCCAACTTCAAAATAATGAAGTGAAAAAATCATCAAATTATTTTAGAATTTGGAATGAAGGAGCAACGATTATTTTATTTGCAGTAGTTTTTCTAGTGATTTTGAAAAACGCTATCAATTGGATTTTTGGAGTTATAGGAATTATTCTTTTTTCTGTACTTTTAATGCTAGGTTACAAATTTTATAAACGGCTACGCGAAAAAAATAATTAATGTATCGTATTTTAAATTTAAAGCAGTTATCACTTAGAGTAAGAATATTTTTAGCTATGATATTCTTAACCTTAATTGCTTCTATTTTAATTGCGATTGTTTCTATTTATCAATTTCGAAAAGAAGCAAAAGAATATCATCAAGATCGTTTAGAACGGAAAGAAAATGCAATTGTAGAACATATTAATTATGTACTTCAGACTACAACTTATCCACTTACTACCGAAAATATTCCTTTAATATTCAAAGAAAGAATCCATGAATTAGCCGATATTCATAGTATGGAAATTAATTTTTATGATTTAAAAGGAAACTTATTAATTTCTTCTAAAGCTGTTTTTAAGGTTGATAGTATTTTGCCAAAAATTGATTCTGCAACTTTGCGAATTTTACAAGGAACTATAGAGAAAAGGTATGTAGAGTTCGTAAAAATTGACGGACAACAATATCGTTCATCTTATTCTTATGTAAAAGATAATAAGTTTAAGCCTTTAGCCATTTTAAATTTGCCTTACGAAGAAGACACAAGTTTTTATGATAATGAAGTCAAAAATTTCTTAATGCGTTTTGGTCAGGTTTACGTTTTAATGTTTCTTTTTGCAATTGTATTATCCTATTTTTTATCGAGTTATATTACAAAATCATTGCAAATTATTAGCGATAAAATTAGAGATACTGATTTTAATAGTGGCAACCAACGTATTTTGCTTCAAGATGGAAGTAAGGAAATTAATGTATTGATTGAATCTTACAATAACATGGTTGATAAACTTGAAGAAAGCGCACATAAATTAGCACAGAGTGAACGTGAACAAGCCTGGAGAGAAATGGCAAAGCAAGTTGCTCATGAAATAAAAAATCCGTTAACACCTATGCGATTAACAGTGCAAAGTTTTCAACGTAGATTTGACGAAAATGACCCAAATATTAAACAAAAGCTCGACGATTTTTCTAAAACATTAATTCAGCAAATTGACACCATGAGTTCAGTTGCTAATGCATTTTCAAATTTTGCTTCAATGCCTGCTCAACAAAATGAAACACTTAATGTGGTTAAGGTGGTTCGATTAGCATTGGAAATTTTCAACGAAGAATATATCGAATTTATTTCGCTTGAAGACGAAATTATTGCCAAATTTGATAGAACAGAATTAATAAGAGTTATTACAAACTTGGTTAAAAACGCCATTCAATCCATTCCTGAAGAAAAAGTAGAAAAATCAGTTCAAGTAACTGTTTTTAGAGAATTAGGTTTTGTAAAAATTGAAGTAAAAGATAATGGTAAAGGAATTTCAAAAGAAAATGCAGCACGTATTTTTGAACCAAAATTTACCACTAAATCGAGCGGAATGGGATTAGGATTAGCAATTATTAAAAATATAATTGAAAATTATAACGGAAGTATTACCTTTGAAAGTGAAGAAAATAGCGGAACTACTTTTTTAGTTTCTTTCCCAATTGTTGAATAAAAAAAATAGCATGGAAAATATAATTATTGAAAAAAAAGAAAATATTGCAATTGTAACGATTAATCGTCCTACCAAATTAAACGCATTAAACAAAGCTACAATTCAAGAATTGCATGAAGGTTTTAAAGAATTAAATGAAGACGCTTCTGTAAAAGCAATAATAATAACAGGAAGTGGTGAAAAAGCATTTGTTGCAGGTGCCGATATTTCAGAATTTGCTCATTTTTCTGTAGAGGAAGGAGGAAAATTAGCAGCTCAAGGACAAGAAGTATTATTTGATTTCGTTCAAAATTTGGGCACACCCGTTATTGCAGCTGTTAATGGTTTTGCTCTTGGTGGCGGACTAGAATTGGCGATGGCTTGTCATTTTAGAGTAGCATCAGATAATGCAAAAATGGGATTGCCAGAAGTAACATTAGGTGTAATTCCAGGTTATGGAGGTACACAACGCTTGGCACAATTAGTAGGTAAAGGCAGAGCTATGGAAATGATTATGACTGCCGGAATGGTAGATGCTCAAACAGCTTTAAATTATGGATTGGTTAATCACGTTGTTAGTCAAGAAGAATTGTTAGAATTTACTAAAGGGATTGCTTCAAAAATCACAAAAAATTCAAGTGTCGCGATTGCAAAAGCGATTGAATCTGTAAATGCTAATTATATAGATGGTGTTAATGGTTATGAGGTTGAAATTAAAAACTTTGGAGCATGTTTTGGAACCGAAGATTTTAAAGAAGGAACAACTGCATTTTTAGAAAAACGTAAAGCTAACTTTTCTGGTAGATAGTTTATAATGTTTGATAAGAGAGAACAAACGAGTAAATTTGAAACAATAATTAAAATTAGTTGTTGTTTTAGTTATTACTTTTTTTGTTTTTGTTTCTCCATTTTGGCTTTATAATACTTATGAAAATCAAGGAATAATAATGTATTTAGTTGCATTATTTTTACTGTCACCATTTGTTTTTTTTACTTATAAAAAATTAATCTATTTTAGAAAAAACGAGATCAGCAACACTTTCAAAAGCCCAAATACATATTTAGGGCTTATTGTGGTTTTTAACGCTTATGTTTTTTTTACCATTGGCTTTAACACATTAATTGTTACTTTATGGTTAGGGATGTTTTATATAATAACATGTTTACCAACATTTCTTTTTTTTAAAAACAAGATAGCCTTAATACCTACTATTATAAGTGGTTTAATAATAAGTAGTTTTTTAATAATTAATCATTATTTTTCTTCTAATGAAAAACAAATTCATTACCATTATTATTTTAACAGAGCAACTTCAACTATTTATTTAGATAATG
>JACXVH010000330.1 GCA_014763515.1 Flavobacteriaceae bacterium | reverse complement strand
CCAGCAGAAATTAAAGAAATTGTAGATAAAATAATTGAAGTTTCAGAGAAAAAGTAAAATGAGCATAAAAGAAATTCAAGAAGAAATAGTAGACGAGTTTTCAATGTTTGACGATTGGATGCAACGCTACGAATACATAATAGAGTTAGGAAAATCTTTACCACTAATTGACGAAAAATACAAAACTGAAGAAAATATAATCAAAGGTTGTCAGTCAAAAGTTTGGGTTCATGCAGAAGAGAAAGAAGGTAATGTTGTTTTTACTGCCGATAGTGATGCCATTCTAACAAAAGGTATTATTGCAATTTTAATTCGCGCTTTTTCAAATCATTCGCCAAAAGAAATACTTGAGGCAAATACTGATTTTATTGATGAAATTGGATTAAAAGAGCATTTGTCGCCCACTCGTGCAAATGGATTAGTTTCTATGATTAAACAAATAAAAATGTATGCATTAGCGTTTCAAGCTAAAAATTAATAAGAAATGGAAGAATTTAACGATACAATAAATTTAGGCGAAAACGTAGTTAAGGTTTTAAAAGGAATTTACGACCCTGAAATTCCCGTAGATATTTACGAACTAGGTTTAATATATGATGTAATGATTAATGAAGATAACGACGTTAAAATTTTAATGACTCTAACGTCGCCTAATTGTCCTGTTGCCGAAACCTTACCCCAAGAAGTTGAGGAAAAAATTAAATCAATCGATGAGGTAAAATCTTGCGAAGTAGAAATTACATTCGATCCGCCTTGGAGTAAAGATTTAATGAGTGAAGAAGCAAAATTAGAGTTAGGCATGTTATAATGTTTATAGATAGAAAGACTATAAACCAGTAACCAAAATAAAACTTTAAAATGGAAGAAATTATCAATAAAGTAGCACAAAGTTCATTGGAAGTTTTCGATTTAGAAGATTATTTTCCATATGATCATGTTGTGGAACTTGATATTTCACAGTGGTTATTTGAAGGTTTTCTATTAAAAGAAAAAGATTTTCGAGAACAACTAAAAAACTTTGATTGGTCTGTATATCAAGATAAATATGTAGGAATAATTTGTTCTACAGATGCGATATTGCCAGCCTGGACATTTGCCTTAGTGGCTGTGTATCTTAATCCTATTGCTTTAAAAGTAATCAATGGAAATTTAGAAGCTATTACCATAGTTTGGTATGAAGATATTCTTTCCAAGGTTGATTATTCCAGTTATAAAGACAAGCCAGTTATTTTAAAAGGATGTTCTAAAAAGCAAGTGCCACAATCGGTTTATACTTTAGCAATTCAAAAATTAATGTTACACGCTAGAAGCATAATGTTTGGCGAAGCTTGTTCTGCAGTTCCTTTGTTTAAAAGAAAATAGCTACACTTAATCTATTAAATCTTTTATTTTTTAACAGAAAGTGTACCTTTGCCTTTCCATTTTTAAAATTTATTTATAATGAAAAAATTAGTGTTTTTTTTATGTCTAACTGCATTATTAGCAAACCAATCTTCTTTTGATAATTGGCTTGCTGGTGGTCAAAACAATTTTGCAGGAAATTTGAATATCAATTACGATTTCAATTATAAAAGCGAAAATTGGACATGGGATAATAAAATTTTAGCATCTTATGGTTTAACAAAAATTAAAGGAGCTGATACTCAAAAAACAGACGATCGTTTAGAATTTAATTCACTTGCAGGTAGAAAAGCTGGCGGTAATTGGTATTATTCAGCGTTCTTTAATTTCAAGACTCAAATGGATACAGGTTTAGATCCTGAAACAAGAACCTATAAAATTTCACACTTTTTCTCTCCCGCATATTTTCAATTTGGACCAGGGATGTTATGGAAAAAGAACGATAATTTAAAGGTAAACATTGCTCCAGCAACATCTAAATTAATTCTAGTACACAGTCATTTTACCGAATTAGGACCTTCTTTTGGTGTTGAACAAGGAGATACTTCGAGATATGAATTAGGAGCTGCATTAAACGGTTATTATAAGTTTAATGTAATGGAAAATGTTTCAGTTGAAAATATCTTGAATTTATATTCTAATTATTTAGAAGACGCTCAAAATGTAGATTTAGATTACCAATTAAATATTGTGATGAAAATAAATAAATATTTGTCAACTAATTTTGCATTTCAAACAATTTATGACGATAACGCTTTTAGAGGCTTTCAAACACGTCAAGTTATTGGTGTAGGTTTCAACGCTTCTTTTTAAGAAAGTGCTTATATAACAGAATAAAAAAGACCTCAATTGAGGTCTTTTTTATTCTGTTTCATCTGTGTCTTTCCATTCGGGATACAAAAAGTTGTTATATGGGAAACGTGTAATGTGTATTTCTCTTACAGCTTCATAAACCTTTTCTCTAAACTCTTCAAAATTTAGCTTATCAGTTGCTGAAATGAAAAGGGCATTGTTTTCGCCCATTTTACTCATCCAAGTTTCTTTCCATTCTTCTAAAGTAAAATGTTTTGTAGTTTTTTCTATAGACAAATCATTTTCATCAAAATGAACGGGTTGATAAGCGTCAATTTTATTGAAAACCATAATCGTTGGTTTATCGTCACTCTTAATTTCTTTTAGAATATCATTTACAGATGTAATATGATCTTCAAAATCGGGATGAGAAATGTCAACTACATGAAGTAATAAATCGGCTTCGCGAACTTCATCTAATGTACTTTTGAATGATTCTACTAATTGAGTAGGTAATTTTCGAATAAAGCCTACCGTGTCACTTAATAAAAAAGGAAGATTTTTGATTACTACTTTGCGAACTGTAGTATCTAATGTTGCAAATAATTTATTTTCAACAAAAACTTCACTTTTTCCAATAGCATTCATTAAAGTTGACTTTCCAACGTTTGTATAACCAACCAAAGCTACACGAACTAATGCGCCACGATTGCTTCGCTGAATAGCCATTTGCTTATCAATTGTTTTTATTTTTTCTTTAAGTAAGGCAATTCTATCGCGAACAATACGTCTATCCGTTTCGATTTCCGTTTCACCAGGACCACGCATACCAATTCCCCCTCTTTGACGTTCAAGGTGCGTCCACATTCCTGTTAATCGAGGTAATAAATATTGATATTG
>JACXVH010000329.1 GCA_014763515.1 Flavobacteriaceae bacterium | reverse complement strand
ATGGTTACCCACATGTGGCATCTAATACTATTTATAACAGTTGCTGGGATAACACTCCTAATTTAACGTATGTATGCGTCGATACTTTTGAGCAAGCAGACATGGAAGATTATCTGCATAACAGTTGCGGGTTAACCAATGTAATTGTTACAGATAATTGCGCTATGAGTAATGAAAGTTTTACAACAAATACTATTACAATAGCACCTAATCCTTCAAATGGTATTTTTACACTTAGTTTTACTACTACTTTAGAAAATGCGACAATTGAAGTGTATAATCTATTAGGTCAAGAGGTTTATAATTCTAAACTAAATAATTTAGACATCTATAATTTAGATTTGAGTGGTTTTACTAGTGGCTCTTATGTATTAAAAACAAGCGTTAACAATACAATTTATATCAGTAAAATGATAAAACAATAAAAACAAAAAATCCCGCATTTGCGGGATTTTTATTATCTATTCATGTGTTGCATTTCGTAAATAAAAGTATCTAAATCTACATTTAAAACTAAAAGCGATAAAGCTTTGTCTACGATATACTGAACATTACTTGGTGTAAAGCCTAATGCTAACGCAAAACGTGTTAAAATATCTTTTTGCTTTGGACCTAAAACATGATCGGCATAAACCATTCTTGCTAAATCATATAAACGCTCTAATCGGTGAACATGAAGTACAGGAGGATTAATAGGATATTTAGAAGGGTTTTCTAAAATCTCTTGATATTCTTGTTCAGAAATCTCTAAACGAATGGCAAGTTTATCTAAGAATTCTTTTTCTTCAGTAGTTAATTCACCGTCAGAAAGTGCAACTCTAACAATGGCAGAGAAATGACCTTTATTACGGTTTTTAAACCCGCTATCAAATAAATCTGAAATTGACATTTTTAATTAAATTTTTAGTTTTACAAACTTACATAAAATTAGATTTTCTTTAAAACATTAACAATCTTTTATTTTTATATAATTCAATTTTTATAAAATATGTCGTAAGTTTGAATTCCCCATAAAATTTTAGAATATGTCTCAATTTTGGCTCTACTTTAAGATAGGACTTAACCATGTACTCGATATACATGCATATGATCATGTTTTGTTTTTAATTGCATTAATGGTTCCTTATGCGTTTAAAGATTGGAAAAGAATTTTTGTTCTTGTGACTCTTTTTACATTAGGACATACACTTTCTTTATTTTTAGCAGTTTTTGGTGTGGTAAATATTAATCCTGTTTACATAGAGTTTTTAATTCCAATAACTATTTTGGTTACAGCTATTTTCCATTTATTTACTGCTGGGAAAAATTCAAAAACAGAAAGTATCAGTTTTGTTTCTATAGTAACTTTGTTTTTCGGAATTATTCACGGATTAGGATTCTCAAATTATTTTAAAGCTATTTTACCCGGAAATGCTACTGATAAAATGTTGCCTTTATTAGAATTTTTGGTTATGTCATCTTTCATAATTGGTGTAGTTTTGCCAATGATTATTGAGAGTGAAATTTGGAATAGATAATATGTCAGGAAAAAAAGCAAAATACGATAAAGCTTATTTAAGAATTGCGAAAGAATGGGGGCAATTGTCTTATTGTAAGAGAAAACAAGTTGGCGCAATTATTGTTAAAGATAGAATGATCATATCTGATGGTTACAATGGAACACCATCGGGTTTTGAAAATTGTTGCGAAGATGATGCAGGATTAACAAAATGGTATGTTTTACATGCCGAAGCAAATGCTATTTCAAAAGTAGCACGTTCTACACAATCTTGTGAAGGGGCAACACTTTATATTACACTTTCACCTTGTAAAGATTGTAGCAAGTTAATTCACCAATCGGGAATTAAACGCGTGGTTTATCACGAAGAATATAAAGATTGTTCGGGCATCGATTTTCTTAAAAAAGCAGGAGTTGAAGTAGAATTAATTGATGACTTAAAATAATGTCAAATAGAAAAATTTATTTTCCGTTGGCCATGTCAATTGCTGTAGCGATAGGTTTATTGCTTGGAAACAAATTGTCTTCTAACCAAAGTTTAACAGCCGCTCAAATCAATAAAAATAAGCTTAATAAACTTATTGATTTTATTGATAAAGAATATGTAGACAACGTAAATACAGATTCTATTGTTGATATTACAGTAGATAAGATTCTTGAAAATCTCGACCCGCATTCGGTTTACATCAATAAGAAAAATATAGCATCTATTAACGAAAGCATGCGCGGCGATTTTGTAGGAATTGGCGTTAATTTTTATATGTATAAAGATACTTTAGCTGTTATTAAATCGGTTAAAAATGGTCCTTCAGAAAAAGCCGGAATTAAAGCTGGTGATCGCATTTTGTATGCTGAAAAAGTGCAACTTTACGATAAAAAAATTCCTAGTGACAGTATTATTTCTAACTTAAGAGGAGAAGAAGGTTCTGAAGTAAATCTTACTATTTTTAGAAAAACTTCGGGAAAAAAATTCAAAGTAAAATTAACTAGAGATCGTATTCCGCTTAAAAGTGTCGATGTGGCATTAAAAGTATCAAATGATGTGGGTTATATTAAGATGAATCGATTCTCAGAAACTACTTACGATGAATTTCATAAAGCACTTTTAAATTTAAAATCACAAGGAATTAAAAGTTTAATTTTAGATGTAAGAGGCAATGGTGGTGGATATCTTGATATGGCGGAAGATATTGCCGATGATTTCTTAAAAGACAAAGAACTTATCGTTAAAACGGTTAACAAAAAAGGAACTGAAGATGCTACTTATGCCACTTCTAAAGGCGATTTTGAAACAGGTGATTTATATATTTTAATTGACGAAAAGGTTTGGTGCAACGTGAAATGCCGCTTGGCGACGGTTCAGCAGTTCGTTTAACGGTTGCTCGTTACTATACGCCTTCTGGACGTTCTATTCAAAAACCTTACGGAGATAAAGCTGATGGATATTTTAATGAATTTGAAAAGCGTTTTGAAAGTGGCGAATTATATGAAGCAGATAGTATTAAAGTAGCAGATAGTTTAAAATATAAAACAAAGAAAGGAAGAATTGTGTATGGTGGAGGTGGAATTATTCCTGATGTATTTGTTCCTTTTGAAGCAAATCACGAAGAAGAGGCCACTACTATGATCATGCAATCTGGTTTGGTCGATTATTTTGTTTTTGAACAGTTGGATAAAAATCGATTGTTTTTTGAAAAATTAGATAAAGAAAAACTTAAAAAAGAAATATTCAATAATTCTAAGTATTTAGATAATTTTAAAAACTATGTTTCTCAAAGTGGTTTTTTGATGAATTATAAAAATGAGAACAAAATTTTAATGTATTTATACGCCGAATTTGTAAGGCAACTTTTCACCGAAGATGATTATTATAAAATTATTCTCCAAGAGGATGCTATGGTCAAAAAAGTATTAAGTATAAACAAATAAAAAATGAGAGCATTGCTCTCATTTTTTATTTATTTATTGCATCGTGTACCATTGTATGATTTCCTTCGTTCCAAAGACTTAAAATATCAGTAGCAACAGCAGCGCCACTTCCAGCAGCAATACTTAGTTGGCTTCGGTGTCCAGCTAAAACACCAGCAACATACAATCCATCTTTAACTAAGTGGTCGTTGTTTTTTAATTGAATTCTGTTTTTTACAGCAGGAACTTTTTGATGTGGTTCTACAAAATCCTCTAAACCTTCAATTGTCATTGGATTTCCA
>JACXVH010000028.1 GCA_014763515.1 Flavobacteriaceae bacterium | reverse complement strand
CCTCCTTGTTGCGATTTAATAATTGCCAATGAAATTCCGAATATTGTTGTTGGCACGATTGATCCTTTTGCAAAAGTTGCAGGAACTGGAATTCAAAAATTAAAAGATTCTGGTAAAAATGTAATGGTTGGAATCTTAGAAAAAGAATGCCAGGAATTAAACAAAAGGTTTTTCACTTTTCATCAAAAAAAGCGTCCTTTTATTATTTTAAAATGGGCAGAAAGTAACGATGGTTTTATTGCTCCCATACAAAAAGATACCAAAAGACCCGTTTGGATTACCAATCAATATTCAAGACAATTGGTTCACAAATGGCGAACAGAAGAACAAGCTATTTTAGTGGGAACACAAACAGTTTTAGACGATGACCCCATGCTTGATGCTCGTGACTATTTTGGGAACAATCCCATTCGCATAGCAATTGACAAAAGCAATAAAATTCCTGAAGAATCATCTATAAAAAATGGAAAACTCAAAACAATTATATTTTCAGAAGATATTTTTTTAACAAAAAAAATAAATTATTCTCATAAAAAAACTATATTTGATATTAATTTTTTAGAAAACCTTGTTTCTGAACTCTATTCAAATAATATACAATCGGTTATTATTGAAGGTGGAAAAATTACTCTAGAAACATTCATAAACAAAAATTTATGGGATGAAGCAAGAGTTTTTATTAATATTGATGAAGAAGTATGCATGAATGAGTTAAAAAAACTTGGACTCAAAGAGTGGAATAGCGAATTAACTCAATTAAATCTTGATTATGAAATAGGAAAAATTGACGAACTTCAATTTATGGAAGGTTTACAAAAACATATTCCAAATGCAAGTGTTCTTGAAATTAGAGAAGCTTGGAATACTGTTTTAAAAGATTTTCCTGAAAACCGATTAGAGTTTATCCAAATGCTTGTTCCAAAATATAAAATGTTTTTACTAAGTAATACAGACAGAACTCACATTGAAAAATTTGAGCATAAATTTGGTCTTTCATTTACTCGAGATTTTTATAGCTGTTTTGAAAAAGTTTACTTTTCGTTTGAATTTGGTTTTAGAAAACCAGATGAAAAAGCATTTCAATTTCTGTTAAACAATCATCACTTAATTCCTAAAAAAACACTTTTTGTTGATGACAATCTTGATAACATTGAAAGCGCAAAAAATCTTGGGCTTAAAACTTGGCATTTGAATCCAAAAACTGAAGATGTTGTTCAACTTTTAGATTATATCAAGAACTTAAATGGTTAATATTTTATTGGCGCTCTTTTTTTCTGGGTGTTTGTATATTTTATTTAAAATTTTTAAACTAATAAAAGTTGATACTTTTCAAGCAATTGTTTTCAATTATTTAATTGCTTTTATTTTAGGCTTATTTCTCAATCAATCTAAGATACAGCTACACCAAATAAGCGAACAAGACTGGTTTACAAACTCTATTATTTTAGGTATTTTATTTATTACAGTATTCTATGTTATAGGAAAAACTACACAAATTAATGGTTTAACAGTTGCCTCTGTTGCCAGTAAAATGTCAATGATAGTTCCTATTCTATTTGGAATATTTTATTTTAAAGAGAACATTACAACTTTAATAATTCTAGGAATTGTTTTAGCGCTTTTTGCTGTTTTCTTTGTTTCCAAAAATGAAAATGAGAAAATAAATTTTTCCTCATTTAAGTTTCCCATTCTTTTATTTTTTGGCGCAGGAATTATTGACACACTTATAAACTTTACACAACATTCGCATTTAACAAAAGATGAAGTAAGTTTATTTTCTGCTTTTACATTCCTATTTGCTTTTATTTTTGGCTGTTTTTTAATAGTTTATAAAATTTTAAAAAAAGAATTTCACTTTGAACTTAGAAATTTCATAGCAGGAATTTCTTTAGGTGTTCCCAACTTCTTTTCGATGTTTTATTTAACTAAAGCATTACAAACCGAAAACATGGATAGTTCAATAATTTTTACAATATTAAATATTGGTGTAATTTTGTTCACAACATTTGTTGGCACTATCTTTTTTAAGGAAAAAATGAGCAAACAAAATTATTTCGGAATCGCACTAGCCATTATTGCACTATTTTTAGTTACCAATTAATATGAATCAAGACCAAATTATCGACACTTACAAAACTATAGACCAACCCTCAATTGAAGTTTTATTCAAAGATAAAAACAGTAAATTTTTTGGTTATGCTATTCCAGTTACAAGTGAAGATGAAGTTAAAGAGCATTTAGCTGAACTTAAAAAACAACATTTTTCTGCTCGACACTGGTGCTATGCTTTTCAAATTGGAACAGAAACTAAGTATTACAGAGCAAATGATGATGGAGAACCGAATAATAGTGCCGGAATGCCTATTTTTGGACAAATTCAATCTTTTGAAGTAACAAATGTTTTAGTAGTTGTAGTTCGATATTTTGGTGGAGTAAAATTAGGAGTTAGTGGTTTAATAAATGCTTATAAGACTACTGCACAAATGGCTTTAGAAGAATGTGAAATAATTGAGAAAACTATTGACAAACATTTCTATGTTAATTTCGACTATAAAAACATGAATAAAGTGATGCGAATAATAAAAGAAAAAAATATTTTAATCATTAATCAAAAAATGGAACTTGCCTGCGAAATTGAAATTGCAACTCGAAAAAAAAATGCTGAAGAAATCTTCAACATTTTCAATTCACTCTTCGAAGTAACAATTAAAGAAAAAGAAGAATTATAAAAGTTCAACTTTTTCACTTATATATTTTGGAACCATCGTTGGTCTACCTGTTTTCATATCCACAAAAACCAAAATAGAATTTCCAATTGTTAATAACTCATTTTCTTCGTTATAAATTTCGTAATCAAATTCAATTTTAACAGAACTCAGTTTCTTCAAAATTGTTCTTACAGTTAATAAATCATCATAACGAGCAGATTTTTTATAATTCATGGTAAGTGAAACTACAGGAAGCATTATACCTTCTTCTTCCATAGACTTATAAGAAATACCCATATTCCTTAACCACTCTACTCTACCCATTTCAAAAAACTGAGCATAATTACCATGATAAACTACTCCCATTTGATCTGTTTCAGCATATCGTACTCGAACTTGTATATCAAAAATTTTCATAAATATTTTCGTAATTTTTTTATTTTGTAAGATAACACTTTAATATTAAAGAAATGTTAAAAAAAGTTTCCTAAACCAAAAAATGGGTTACAATATTTTTTTCAAAAAATCAATAGCATTTCTATTTTTTTTTACAAAAAATTGTTCACATATTTGTTTTCCCAATCAACCAAAACCTACTCAAGGGCTAAGCCTTGAAAAACAATTTATTAACCTTTAAGCAACTATAAAAAAGTTTATCTATGAGTAAAACTGCGCAATCAGTATGGAAAAACTGTCTGTCATTCATAAAGGATAATATCCAAGAACAAGCCTATAAAACTTGGTTCGAACCGATACAGTCAGTTGACTTAACAGACAATGCGCTTTCTATTCAAGTGCCTAGTAAATTCTTTTACGAATGGCTAGAAGAACATTATGTTAAACTTTTAAAAGTAGCATTAACTAAAGAACTTGGACCAAACGCAAAGTTATTGTATAAAATTAAGATGGAAAACTCTTATAACAATAAACTTCCGTTTACACACCAAATTCCTAGTAACGATAGACAAGCAGTAAAACCCCAAGAGGTAGATGTTCCTATTGTACAAAAAGATCCAGAACTAAAAAATCCTTTTATAATTCCTGGTATTCGAAATATTAACATTGATTCTCAATTAAATGCTAATTACAGCTTTGATAACTTTTTAGAAGGAGACTCAAATAGATTGGCTAGAAGTGCCGGTATGGCTGTTGCTAACAAACCAGGAGGAACTTCTTTTAATCCATTGTTAATATTTGGAGGAGTTGGACTTGGCAAAACTCACCTTGCTCATGCAATTGGGGTTGAAATCAAAGAAAAACATCCTGAAAAAACCGTTCTTTATATTTCGGCTGAAATTTTTACTCAGCAATATATAGAATCTGTTAAGAAAAATACACGAAACGATTTTATTCACTTCTACCAATTAATAGACGTGTTAATTATCGATGACGTTCAATTCTTATCAGGAAAATCTGGAACACAAGATGTTTTCTTTCACATTTTCAACCATTTACATCAAAATGGAAAACAGGTTATTTTAACATCCGACAAAGCTCCTGTCGACATGCAAGATATTGAACAACGTTTATTATCTCGTTTCAAATGGGGACTTTCAGCGGAGCTACACCAACCTGATTATGAAACACGTATTTCTATCTTAAAAAACATTTTATACCGAGATGGTGTAGAAATGCCAGAAGAAATTATAGAATATGTTGCAAAAAACATCAAATCAAACGTAAGAGAACTTGAAGGAGCAATAATTTCTTTAATTGCTCAATCTTCTTTCAATAAAAAAGAAGTTACAATTGATCTTGCAAAACAAGTTGTTGAGAAATTTGTTAAAAATATTAAGCGTGAAATTTCTGTAGATTATATTCAAAAAATTGTTTCAGATTATTTTCAACTAGATATTGAAACATTACAATCAAAAACTCGTAAAAGAGATGTTGTTCAAGCTAGACAATTAGCTATGTTCTTTGCTAAAAAATACACTAAAAACTCATTAGCAAATATTGGTAGTCAAATTGGAAATAGAGATCATGCAACGGTTCTTCATGCTTGTAAAACTGTAGACAACTTAGTTTCTACTGATAAACAATTCCGTAAGTTTGTTGATGACTTAAACAAAAAATTATCGCAATAATGCCTACTAAAATTTTAATGGTTTGTTTAGGTAACATTTGTCGTTCTCCTTTAGCAGAAGGCATCTTAAAATCTAAACTTTCTAAAAATAATTTTATTGTAGATTCAGCAGGAACAGGCGGATGGCATGCAGGCGAAAAACCAGACAAACGATCAATTGCTATTGCAAAACAAAAAGGATTAGATATTTCTCAGCAAAAAGCACGACAGTTCTCGACTAAAGATTTTAAAGAATTTGATTATATCTATGCCATGGATATGTCTAATTACAAAAATATTTTGTCGTTAGCTGAAAATGAAACAGACAAAACAAAAGTTACATTAATACTTAACGAATTATTTCCTGGCGAAAATGTTGAAGTTCCAGATCCATACTATGGAGGAGTTGATGGTTTTGAGAATGTTTACAACATGCTCGATAAAGCCTGTGATGTAATTACAGAAAAACTAACAAAATGAAACCTTTACAATTTTTAGGCAAACTTTACTTAATCCCAACTACACTGGGAGAAATGAATCCTGAAGATGTATTACCTCAAACTATTAAAAGAAGTATTGATTTTATTGATCACTTTATAGTTGAAAATGAAAAAACAGCAAGACGCTTTATAAAAAGTGTTCAACCCGATAAAAAACAATCTGAACTTAAACTAAGTCTACTTAATAAACACACCGAAACTAGTGAACATTATAAAATGTTAGAACCACTGTTAAACGGTTTAAATGTTGGGTTAATGAGCGAAGCAGGCTGTCCAGGGGTTGCTGATCCAGGAGCAGTAATTGTAAAACTAGCTCATGAAAAAGGTATTCAAGTTGTTCCATTAGTTGGCCCTAGTTCAATTTTATTAGCCATTATGGCTAGTGGCATGAACGGGCAAAGCTTTGCTTTTAATGGTTATTTACCCATTGATGCCAGTGAAAAAAGAAATGCAATAAAACAATTTGAAAAACTTTCTCAAGAAAAAAATCAATCGCAATTATTTATTGAAACTCCGTATAGAAATAATAAATTATTGGATGATTTAATTCAAATATTAAATCCTCAAACACACTTATGTATTGCTTGTGATATAACCCTTCCTACAGAATTTATTAAAACAAAAACTGTAAGCGAGTGGAAAAAAAACAAGGTCGACTTACATAAGCGACCTTGCATTTTTATTATTCATAAAAGTTAGTTATAACTTTACTTTTGCATTTTTATCGGCTTTGATGTGAGAAACATCATAACCTCCAAATTTTTTAATATAGCTTCTTAAAGAAGTACCAAAACCATCTTTAAAACCGCTTCTTCCATTACTTCTCAGGTACTTTTTCACCGAACCAGCACCTCCTAAATGAGCCGCAGCTAACAAACCTGACTCAGTAATTTGAATGCCGTTTATTTTTCTACCACAATATTTTTTAATTTCATTGCGCAGTTCCCATTTATTTCTAGCAATTAAAGCTCTAAATGCTTTTTCTTGCCAATCGGCATTACGAAGGAATTCTTGAAAATCATAAATTCCTAAAGTTCTTAGAGTACTTCTTCCAAATTGATATTTACCCATATATCCAAAAGGGTTTACCAAATTTAGTTTTCCTCTTGATTCTTTAAAAGCAATTGCTTCTCTAAAACCTACAAATGTTTTTCCAACAAACGGAATGATAACACTTGTCTCACTTTCTAGCTCATTTCTTTCTGAAGGCACTCCGTAAACATAGTTACTGTTTTTATCTAAATAGAATCCTTCAAGTGTTTCGGTTTCTACTGAATTGAATCCTGTTAAAACCGACAGTACTAGGATGGTTAGTCCTAAAAAATACAAACCTTTTTTCGTCATAAATTTTCATTTCTCAGCGTCTGTCACCCATCTGAAATTTGCGGGGACAAATATACGAAAAAAATTATAATATTGATTTACAAGCTGTTAAACTTTTCTAAAAGTAGATGATGTGACCTTTAACTCCGTTAAAATCATCTATTTGAAGTGTTGGTGCGGGAACTTTTATGGTATTAAATGCAGAAAAAATAGTCTTTAAAAAATGAGATTTTGTTTCAATTTTCGTCAAATCCACATCGAGAGAAAGATAAAATTCTCTTTTTGGAGATTGAGAAATTCCTTTTTCAAAAGCTTCAGAATTTGATCCATAAATCATCCCTGTTCCTCCATATCCTAGTGCAACATTTAACCATTTTGGTAAAACTTTTGAATGCGTGAAAGAATATAAATTAAAAGAAAGCCAATAAGTTTGTCCGTTATAATCTTTTAAAAGCTGCTCATTAAAAGAACTTCCTAGAGTTTCTGGTCTATTTTGAGCAAAATGAGTTTGATGAAATGAAAATTTTGGAATAATTCTCTGTTCGTGCCAAAGTAATTCTTGCCCCACATAAAGCCCTGTTCCCGAAGCATTAGCCAACATATCGCTCCAAGAAAAACCCCATTCTTGAGAATAACCATCGAAGATTTCTACTACTGTTAAAAATCCGAAGCCAACTGTAGCACCATAGACTAGTTGCTCTTTTTTGGTAGCACCACTCCAAGCTAATAAATCGGCACCAATTTTACCTACATGATAAGTAGAATAAAAATGCCCTACTTTATCGAGTTGTAACCATTGGTCGTTATCATTAATTGTATGGAAATTTGATTTTGGATAATCTTTATACCATAATTGATTTAAACCCACTAAAGCTCCACCTAAAGCGACACTTTCTGTAATAAGAACGGATTTTTTTCTAGTAAGATTTAAAGTATCTGAAGGTTTAAAAAAATTATCAAAACCTGATTGTCCGAAACTTAAAAAGCTGGCAAATAAAAAAAACGACAACACCGTAACCCTGATGGAAGTGATATCCTTTTTTGTTTTCAACAATGTATGAAGAAACAAAAAAGATTTAACGTACAGCAGGAAAAAGGCAAACTGAGACAACTTATAGTTTCGTTTCAAACCTTATCTATTAATTCCTAATTTATTAACCCAATCTGCATATTTTCGTGCATTTATCATATGCGCATCATAATTTGCTGCAAATGCATGATAACCAGGATTATCTGGACTAGCACAAAAATATAAATAATCGTGCTTTTCAGCATTTAAAACAGCATCAATAGACGAAATATCGGGCATAAAAATTGGACCTGGTGGTAATCCTGTATATTTATAAGTATTGTAAGGCGAATCTATTATTAAATCGTTATGAAAAACTCTTTTTATAACTTGATCAAAATCGCCTGATTGCTTTTTAATCGCATAAATAACCGTTGGATCTGCTTGTAAAGGCATTCCTGTTGCCAACCTGTTTAAATAAACTCCAGCTACTCGAGGTCTTTCGCTAACTTTTGCAGTTTCTTTTTGAACAATAGAAGCCAGTATAGAAACTTGTTGTGGTGTTAAATTTAAATTAGCTGCTTTACTTTTTCTTTCGTCATTCCAAAAAACATGATATTCTTTAGCTAATTTTTCAGCTAACTTTTCTGCAGAAGTATTCCAGTAAAACTCGTAAGAGTTTGGAATAAAAAGACTTAAAACATTTTCTCTATCAATTTCATTTTTACTCAAAAAGTCTTTATTAGTAAAAGCATTCATTAATGCAGTACTATCTGGCTCTAATTGATTTGCTAAGCGTTGCGCAAATTTTTCGATACTTTCTTGATTGTTAAAAGCTACTTTTACAGGAATATTACTTCTTAATGCACGAACCATATCGAAACTGTTCATGTTTTGTTTTAGTAAAAACTTCCCCGCCTTAGTATTTGTAAAATAGTTTCTTTTATTGGCCACAAATTCAAACTTACTCCAATTTTCCACAAACGGACTTAGAGCTTCTTTTACTTCATCTTGAGTTGCATTTGTAGGAATGTAAACAAACACTTCTTTTTGAACAAAGGTTGTATTAGCAGTAAAAGCTTTGTAATACACATAACCAGCTATACTTCCTAAAACAACTAAACCCGATACAGCAATAAATGCAATTATTTTTTTTAGATTCAAGGGGAACTTATTTTTCGTTAATTAACTGAAATAAAATTTCATCTTTATATTGATTATTAATTTTATTCCACTGCTTTTTTACTCCAATTTTTTGAAAGCCAAATTTAGTAAAAAGTTGCAAACTCGCTTCATTATCAGTCGATATGTTTGCATATAATTGATGTAACTGAAGATTTGAAAAACTATATTTTATTAATAAATCTAATGCTTCAGTTCCAATTCCTTTGTTCTTATATGATTCTGTATGAATTAAAATTCCAATTCCAGCTCTTGAATTCTGAGGATCATAATCAAATAAATCAATTAAACCAATAGCTTGAAAAGCATCCTTTTCACAAATAGCTAAACGTAATTGTTTTGCTTCATAAATATCCTGATGTGCATTTTCGAGATACTGACGAATTAAAAATTTACTATATGGTGTTTGAGTATGACTTACTTCCCAAATAGATTCATCATTTTCTATTAAGTAAATAAATTCTAGATCTTCAGGTTCTAATGCACGTAAATAAATATTTTGTCCTTTTAAATTCATTTACACTTCTATTTCGCCTTTAAAAACAAATTGAGCCGGACCTATTAAAAAAACATTTTTATAAACTCCATCATGCTCTTCAAATTTCACCTTTAATTCGCCACCTTCAACTTGGAGTGAAACTTCATTTTGAGCTACTTTATTATTTTCAAAAAGCGCTATTGCAAC
Source organism: Flavobacteriaceae bacterium (assembly GCA_014763515.1). Classification (GTDB taxonomy): domain Bacteria; phylum Bacteroidota; class Bacteroidia; order Flavobacteriales; family Flavobacteriaceae; genus Flavobacterium. Next base: position 3,859 of record JACXVH010000028.1, on the reverse strand, counting down.
TGCCGTTACACCTGTTCCACAAGACAAAGTTTCATCTTCAACACCTCTTTCATATGTTCGTACTGCAAATTTGTCATTTTCTAAAGGTGAAACAAAATTAACATTACTACCCTGTTTGCTATATAAATCAGAATATCTAATAGCTGCCCCAGTATCTTTTACATTTATTTCTCTCACATCTTTAACAAATTCAACATGATGAGGAGAACCTGTATTTAGAAATGTATAAGAACTATTAACCTCTACTTTATCGACATTAATCATTTGTAAAGAAACTATACCCTCTTCATCTATTGTAGCAAAATGATAACCATCGACAGCCTCAAACTCAGCCTTTTCATCAATTACATTTAAATGTTTTGCAAATGCGACCAAACACCTTCCGCCATTACCACACATACTACTTTCATTACCATCAGAATTGTAGTATACCATTTTAAAATCATAATTATCATGATTCTCTAACAATATGAGCCCATCTGCACCAATACCAAAACGTCTATCACATAAAAATGCAACAAGTTTGGTATCATTTTTGGGAAATTTTTTTTGACGATTATCAATCATGACAAAATCGTTACCCGTTCCTTGGTATTTGTAAAAAGTAAATTTCATTATACAAAAATACAAAATACAAAGTATAAAATAGTGATTTTAATTAAATGAAAAATTGAGTAAAAAGTTAACATCCTTAATAAAAAGTTAAACACTGTTAACTACACGTTAAACTGATTTTTTGTTAAAAAAATGTATTTAATTTTACTATATAAAATAAAAGCTATTAAAAAATGAAAAGATTAGGAAGTTTATTGTTAGTTTCACTTTTAAGTGGTGCTATCACATTAGGAGCTTATAAATTATTTTTAGAACCCAAATCTAATACCATTACGACTATTGCTCCTACTTTTAGTAAAAATGTAAGTTTAGGCGCAGAAAATATTGATTTTACAGCTGCAGCTGATATGGCTGTACACAGCGTTGTACACGTAAAGAATGTAAGTGTAAGAAAAGTACACAACCCCATTATGGAATTTATTTATGGCTCTAGAGGTGGAGGAATGCAACAAGAACAAGTAGGAACTGGTTCTGGAGTAATTATTTCAGAAGATGGTTATATTGCTACAAATAATCACGTAATTCAAGATGCAACTCAATTAGAAGTTACATTAAATAACAATAAAACTTATAAAGCAAAACTTGTAGGTACTGATTCTAAAATGGACATTGCACTATTAAAAATTGATGCAGATGAAAAACTACCTTACATGGTTTTTGGCGATTCAGAAGCAATAAAAGTTGGAGAATGGGTTTTAGCGGTTGGAAATCCATACAATTTAAATTCAACTGTAACCGCAGGTATTGTTTCGGCAAAAGCTAGAGATTTAAGTAATTCTGGTTTACAATCTTTTATTCAAACTGATGCTGCTGTAAATTCTGGAAACAGTGGTGGTGCGCTTGTAAATACAAGAGGAGAATTAATTGGTATTAACACTATGATTTCATCTCCAACAGGAAGTTATGCAGGATATTCATTTGCAGTACCATCAAATATTACGAGAAAAATTATTGAAGATTTAATGCAATTTGGAAATGTTCAAAGAGGAATTTTAGGTGTAGAAGGATCAGAACTGAACAGCGCTGTTGCAGATAATTTAGGAGTAAATCAAACACAAGGATTTTATGTTGCAGGAGTTACCAAAAAATCGGGTGCCGAAAAATCGGGAATTAAAAAAGGAGACATCATTATTAAATTAGATGATAAAAAAGTGAACTCATTTAGCGATTTAACTTCTTACATCAACACCAAAAGACCAGATGATGTTATAAATGTTACAGTTATTAGAGATGAAGACGAAAAAATAATTCCGGTTAAATTAAGCAAAAAAGAACTTTTAGTCTATGAAGCAAATGGAATTGAGTTTGAAGATATTACTAACGATGATAAACAAAAATTCAATATTGAATATGGAATTAAAATTAAATCGGTAACCAATGTAGAATATAAAAATTATGCAAATGAACTAGAAGGCGCTATTATTTTAAGTATAGACGGGAAGAGAACTACAAATGCGCAAAGTGCTGCCGAATATATCAAATCAAAAGGAAATCAAAAATCTCAATATCAGTTGATAACACCAAACGGCGAAATAATGCGAGCTATTTTATAACAATTAATAATTACAGTTAAAGTGCGTGTTGTAAAACACGCACTTTTTTTATTAAAATGTTTTACGAAAACGATTGAAATAAGTACTTTTGCACCAAAATTATAAACAACACTATATTTTTACTTCATGAATAATAACGTTTTATATGAGAAAGAACTTGCTTTTCAAGCCGACAGAAGAAAAGCTTGTGTAGAATTTATTAAAATTATTAGCGATTTATGGTACGACAAATCAATCGAATTGGTATTATTTAGAAATCAATTAATTGATAGAAATGTAAGCGATATCATTAATCTACACGAATATGCAGGTGCATTTGTTCAAAAACCAATTAATGTTTTTGATTCTGTAGAAATTGCTAGAGCAATTGAAAGCTTAGATTTACCACCATCAAAATTAGACATTGGTAAACTTACTTATGAATATCATTTAGAAGATGAAAAATATAATGATGCTAAAGCATTTGTTATAGACAAATTGAAAAATGCAAAAAGCTACAATGAAATTAAACCAAAAGATGTAGTATTATACGGTTTTGGTAGAATTGGACGTTTATTAGCTCGTGAAATGATGAGCAAAATGGGTAAAGGTCAACAATTAAGATTGAGAGCAATTGTAGTTCGCGATAAAAATGATGCTGTTTTATTAGAAAAAAGAGCTTCATTACTACGTTATGATTCTGTACATGGTGATTTTGAAGGTTCAGTTCAAGCTGATCCAGAAAACAATGCTTTAATTATTAATGGTACAACTGTACATATTATTTCAGCTGGTAGTCCAGAAGAAATTGATTATACAAAATACGGTATTGAAGATGCACTGGTAATAGATAATACAGGTGCATTTACAACTGAGGAAGCATTAAGCAGACATTTAACTTCTAAAGGTGTTGAAAAAGTATTATTAACTGCACCAGGCAAAGGTGTTCCAAATATTGTATATGGTGTAAATCATAATGATTTTAACCCAGATGAAGTAAAAATTTACTCTGCAGCATCTTGTACTACAAATGCTATTACTCCAGTTTTAGCGGCAATGGAAGAAACTCTAGGAGTTGTAAAAGGACATTTAGAAACTATTCATGCTTATACAAATGACCAAAATTTGGTTGATAATATGCATAAAAAATACCGTCGTGGTAGAGCTGCTGCTTTAAACATGGTAATTACAGAAACTGGTGCTGGTAGTGCAGTTGCAAAAGCCTTACCTTCTTTAGCTGGTAAATTAACTTCGAATGCAATTCGTGTTCCTGTTCCAAATGGATCACTAGTGGTTTTAAACTTAGAAGTTGGTAGAGAAACTACTATTGAAGAAGTAAATAACATTCTAAAAAAATATGCTTTAGAAGGAAACTTAGTAGAGCAAATTAAATATTCTTTAAACAATGAATTAGTTTCTTCTGATATTGTTGGTAGTTCAGCTCCATCAATCTTTGATAGCAATGCAACAATTGTTTCTCCAGATGGAAAGAATATCGTAATGTATGTTTGGTATGATAACGAATATGGTTACAGCCACCAAGTTATTAGACTTGCTAAATATATTTCTAAAGTAAGACGATACGCTTATTATTAATAGGTTAGATTTTAATCTGGTACTATAACATAAACTGTGTAAGTAGAAAAAATAATGGGGTTTTAAAACCCCATTATTTTTTTGTTTAATTTTAAATTTTACACAGTCTTATGAAA
>JACXVH010000328.1 GCA_014763515.1 Flavobacteriaceae bacterium | reverse complement strand
CACTGACGCTTATGAGAATAAAGTGTACATGTTGCCTAAACATTTAGATGAGAAAGTTGCTCGTTTACACTTAGCTAAAATTGGTGTTGAATTAGAAACTTTATCAGAAGATCAAGCGAAATATATTGGTGTAACTGTTGAAGGTCCATTTAAACCTGAATACTACAGATATTAATATAGTAAAGAGTGATTAGTGATTAGTAAATAGTCATTAATTTTAAATATAAACCTGCAAGAAATTCTTGCAGGTTTTTTTTATTGTAAAAATTTAATTTTCAATATTTTAACAACAACTTGAAATAATTGGCGTTACATTTGTACTAATCATCATCAATCAAAAAACAAAATCATGTTAAAAAAATTCTTCATCCTTTGTTCGGGAGCCGACAAAGATGTTGTTGCTAGTTGTAGCAATGGCGAACAAAACAAATATGCCGGCATAGGAGCTACCGTTTTCTTTACTGCTGTTATGGCTTTTTTAGCGGCGAGTTACGCGCTTTATACCGTTTTCGATAATTATTACATTGCTGCTGGTTTTGGATTCGTTTGGGGTTTGCTTATTTTTAATCTCGACCGATTTATAGTTTCAACTATTAAAAAGCGTGACAGTTTTAAAAGTGAGTTCCTTCAAGCGTTGCCTCGAATTGTTTTGGCTATAATTATCGCAATTGTTATTTCAAAACCTTTAGAAATTAAAATTTTTGAAAAGGAAATCAATTCGGTTTTATTGAAAGAAAAAAATGAATTGGCTATTCAAAATAAAAATCAGGTGACTAATTTCTTCAAAAAAGATTTAGATCAAAATCAAGCAAAAATTGACAGTTTAAAATCGGATATTATTAAGAAAGAAAAAGAAGTAAACGATTTGTATTCGGTTTTCATTACAGAAGCAGAAGGAACAGCTGGAACAAAAAAGTTAGGGAAAGGTCCAGTTTATAAAGAAAAAAGAGAAAAGCACGATATGGCTTTAAAAGAACTCGATACTTTAAAAGCTACAAACTTAGTTAAGATTAAAAGTTTAGAAGCCGATGCAAAAACTTTGCAAGCAAATCTCGATAAAAAAGTAACTGAAACACAACCTATTATTGACAATTTTGATGGTTTAATGGCGCGAATTAATGCGTTAAGTAAGTTACCATTTATTCCTTCATTTTTTATTATGTTATTGTTTTTCGCTATTGAAACAGCTCCAATTATCGCCAAATTATTATCGCCAAAGAGCGAATACGATTTTAAAATTGAAGATGCTGAAATGGCGACTGTAAATGTATTGGCACAAAATAAATACCAAAGTGAGTTACAGCGCAAAACCGATGCAGAAATTTATGACCAAGTTTATAATGATATAAAAAGCGACAAAGAATCATACGATTACAAAAAACAAAAAGCAACCGAGTTATTAAAACTTCAGGCGGATGGTTTTGTAGAAAAACAGAAAAAAGCATTGTAAATAAAAAATTGTCAAACTGAACTTGTTTCAGTTTCTAATCTCATTTGAATAAGATTTTGAAATCGAAGATTCAACGAAGTTAAACAAGTTCAAAATGACAAAATCAATCTAATTTAGGTTTCATTTACGGCAAATTAGAATAACCATTTCGAGATTTCCACAAGAAATATTTTTCAAGAATTACTTTGTTAATGTCATAGAT
>JACXVH010000327.1 GCA_014763515.1 Flavobacteriaceae bacterium | reverse complement strand
TGGTTTTATTATATGGAACTGTTTTTGGAGAATACGGTTTCCAACGCGTTTTTGAAGATTATCGTTACATGATTTATGCCATGAGTGAAAATCCGAAACCGCAAGACATTATCATTTCGAAACTACTACCCTTTCCTAATAAATCAAAAGTTATTGATGCGGTTGATTTTACCAATCCAAAAGTGCGAAACTTTGCTTTGTCGGCAACGACCAAACATTTTAAAAATGTAAAAGGTTATCAAAAAAACAGAAAACTAATTCAATGTTTTGCTGTTTTTGCTGAAATTAAAAAACGTTGGAATTATGTAAATGACCCTCAAGGGCGTGAATATATTGCTTATGCTTCTGAAAGCTTACAACATTTCTCTGGCGATTGCGACGATCATGCCATTTTAATGGCGGCGTGTATTAAAGCCATTGGAGGTTCTCCTCGATTGATACATACAGGCGGACATATTTATCCGGAAATGTTAATTGGTACACAAGCCAATTTGGAAACAGCTGTATATTTGATTAAACAAGTTTTATTTACCAAAGAAAGTAAAAACAAAGACATTCATTACCATATAGACGAACGCGGCAATATTTGGTTAAACCTCGATTACACAGCTGCATATCCTGGTGGACCTTTTATGAAAGAAGAAATTCTTGGGGAATTGACTTTGTAAAGCAAAGCTTTTACCATTCTGAAACAAGTTCAGAATCTTTTCATTATTTATTTGTAATTGATTCGTTTTTGGTGTAAATTTACATCAAAACTAAAAATCATGGCAAGACAAAGTATTTCTTTTACTGAACCAAACGACGAATGGTTAAAGGCACAAGTTGAAAATAATGAATATTCAAGTAAAAGTGAATTGGTTAACGATTTAATTCGTCAAGCGAGAAAACAGCAAGCCGAAATTGATTGGATTCGTCTTAAATTAGACAAAGCTGAAAAAAGCGGTTTTACAACTGATTCCAAAGATACTATTTTAAAATTATCAAAATTGCGTTTAAATGGCTAATTATCTATTAAGTAATGAAGCCAAAGAAGATTTAATTAGAATTCATCATTATGGCGTTACAAAATTTGGTATGCAACAAGCCGACAAATATTTTGAAACCTTCTTTCAATATTTTGATATCATTGCGGAAAACCCATATTCTTTTGAAGCGGTAGATTATATTAAAATTGGCTATAGACGCTGCGTTTGCGGTTCTGATACCATTTACTACAAAATAAATTACGATATGGTTGAAATAATGGCAATTATTGGTAGGCAGGATTTTATTAAATAATTTATGACAAAACATTTTCATGAAAATTTTTATCAAAATATTAATTTTAATATCATTTTTATTTATTGACCTAGTAATCTTTACCTTTTTAATATTGAAAATAATGAATTATTAGGATTTTTATACTCCTGATAAAGGTTATTGGTATTCTCTTGAAAGCATGAATCAAAAAGAAAAATTATACTATATATCTTACATTAGTTGGTATATCATCAATATAATTATTTATACTTTTTTATTTATTTTTAAGATTATTTAAAATATCAATTAAAAAAAAATAAATCCTTTTAACGATAATTATTTTTTATATTCTACCACTCAACCTTCTCCTTACCTACACTTTCTAATATATCATTCGTTTTAATAAAATGTTGGTT
>JACXVH010000326.1 GCA_014763515.1 Flavobacteriaceae bacterium | reverse complement strand
TAAAATATCATGAGCACAAATAAATTTGCAACAAACGCTTTACACGCAGGACACGATACAACTAAAAACGCTGGAACAAGAGCTGTTCCAATTTATCAAACCACATCTTATGTTTTCAATAGCTCAGATCACGCAGCCAATCTTTTTGGTTTGGCCGAAGCGGGTTTTATTTACACAAGATTAAATAATCCGACAAACGATATCTTAGAACAACGCTTAGCCAAATTAGAAGGTGGAATAGGAGCTGTGGTAACCGCTTCAGGAACTGCAGCCATCTCAACTGCTTTGTTAACGTTGCTAAAAGCTGGCGACCATATCGTGGCTTCTAGCAGTTTATACGGAGGAACTTATAATTTATTAAATGTGACTTTGCCAAGATTAGGCATCACAACAACCTTCGTAGATCCATCAAATCCTGAGAATTTTTTAAAAGCTGCTCAAGAAAATACTCGTGTGTTTTTCGCCGAAAGTTTAGGAAATCCAAAATTAGATGTACTCGATTTAAAAGCCATTTCAAAAGCCGCACAAACCTATAAAGTGCCTTTTATTGTGGATAACACAGTGGCAACACCCTTTTTGCTTAACCCAATTGAACATGGAGCCAATATCGTAATTCATTCGTTAACCAAATACATCGGTGGAAACGGAACTTCGCTTGGTGGTGTTATCATCGATGCAGGAAATTTTGACTGGAGCAACGGAAAATTCCCAGAATTCACAGAACCTTCTGCAGGTTATCACGGATTGAAATATTATGAAGTATTAGGCGCAGCTTCGTTTATTGCAAAAGTTAGAATCGAAGGTTTGCGAGATTTAGGTGCTTCTTTGAGTCCGTTCAACGCATTTCAAATTATTCAAGGTTTAGAAACATTGGCTATTCGAATCAAAAAGCACAGTGAAAATGCATTAGAATTAGCAAATTGGTTGCAAAAACGTCAAGAAGTGGCATGGGTAAATTATCCTGGATTGATTTCGTCAAAATATTATGATTTAGCTCAAGAATATTTACCAGAAGGACAAAGCGGCATCGTAACTTTTGGATTAAAAGGCGGTTACGAAGCTGCTAAAAAAGTTGCGGATGAAACCCAATTTTTTTCATTGCTGGCGAATATTGGTGATACAAAATCATTAATTATTCATCCTGCAAGTACAACGCACCAACAATTATCAGAAGAGCAACAAATCACAACTGGAGTAACGAAAGATTTAATTCGTTTATCGGTTGGATTAGAAGATATTGAAGATTTGAAAGCCGATTTACAAAGTGTTTTCCGAAAATTGCCAGTTCAAAATTTAGTTTAGGCTTTGTTTGCTTGAAAATGAAGACTGCCGATAGGTTTTCTTGAAGCAGTCTTTTTTAAAAAAGAAAGATGAGTATAATTCAAAAAATAGTGTTCCAAAATGTTCCGTTGCAAAATGGAGTAGTGCAATCTAAAGTGATTTTGTCCTATCAATTGTTTGGACAAGCGATTGGTTCAGCGCCTTTGGTGGTAGTGAATCATGCGTTGACGGGAAATTCGCAAGTTCTGGGTGAAAGCGGTTGGTGGCAATCGTTAATTGGTGATGATAAAATTATCGATACCATAAAATATGCAGTTTTAGCTTTCAATATTCCAGGAAACGGCTATCAAGATGCGGAAAATTTGATTGAAAATTATCA
>JACXVH010000325.1 GCA_014763515.1 Flavobacteriaceae bacterium | reverse complement strand
TTTGAATCATTTCTTCTGTATGAGTATCAACGGAAGAAGTGGCTTCGTCTAAAATTAAAATACTCGGATTGCTTACATAAGCTCTTAAAAAAGCAATCAATTGGCGTTGACCCGATGAAAGCATTACACCGCGCTCTTTTACATTGTATTGATAACCATTTGGCAAACTCATAATGAAGTTATGAATGCCAATTTTCTTTGCAGCATTTTCAACCTGTTCCTGAGTGATTTCAGGATTGTAAAGCGTTATGTTATTATAAATAGTATCGGCAAATAAGAAAACATCTTGTAAAACAACTGCAATTTGTTTGCGTAAACTAGAAAGTGTATAATCTTGAATTTTAACATCTTCAATTGTTATTTCTCCCGAATCAATTTCATAAAAACGATTCAGTAAATTAATTATAGTTGATTTTCCAGCACCCGTACTGCCAACTATTGCAATGGTTTGTCCAGCTTTTACATCTAAATTAATTCCTTTTAGTATTTCTTCTCCTTTCACATAACTGAAACGAACATCTTTAAGTGAAATATTTCCGTTAAAATGTGTCGCTTCAATTGTACCTTTATCTTGAATTTGACTTTCAGTTTCTAAAATTTCAAAAACACGTTCTGCTGCTACAATTCCCATTTGCATTACATTGAATTTATCCGCAATTTGTCGTAATGGGTTATACAACATTGGAATATACATGTTGAAGGAAATTAAATCACCTATTGTTGTTGAAAAATCACCATTAATTATGAATAATGCACCAAAGTATACGACTAACCCTAAAGTTATGTTTGAAATAATATCGGCAATAGGGAAGAAGATGGAGTTGTATAAAATGTTTTTTAACCAAGCTTTATTATGACGCTGATTAATATCTTCAAACTTTTTAGCTTCAATCTTTTCACGATTAAATAATTGTACAATCTTCATTCCTGTAAGGCGTTCTTGAATAAAAGTATTTAAGTTAGCCACTTCGTTTCGCACTTCGTTAAAAGCAACTTTCATTTTCTTTTGAAAAATATTAGTAGCAAATAAAATAACAGGCATAATTGCAACTACTATAAAAGAAATTTTCCAGTTAATACTGAACATGAAAACTAATATGATGAGCATTTTTAATACATCACTCACAATCATAAAAAGTCCTTGACTAAAAATACTAGCAATTGATTCGATATCTGAAACCGTTCTGGTAACCAATTTACCAACAGATTCCTTATCGAAATACTTCATTTTAAAACTTGTAATATGTAAAAACAGCTTGTCGCGTATATCTTTTACAATATCTTGTCCTAACCAGTTTGCCCAATAAGTAAAATAAAACTGTGTAATTACTTCTGCAATTAATGTAAAAGCCATGATGCCAACGAAGAGCATAAATCCGCTTTTGTCGTCAATATTTAAAAGATATTCATCAATAATTTTTTTGAAAACATAAGGTCTTGTTGCAGCAAAAATGGATAACAAAATAGCCCATACAATTACCCAATTGAACCTGTTTTTATAAGGTTTGGCATATTGCATTACTTTATTTAAAGATTTTGAGCGAATTATTTTCATTTTTTTATGTTAGTGGTTTGTTGTTTATAGTTTATTGTTGTTTTATACTTTTTACTTATCACTTTTTACTTATCACTTTTTACTTATCACTTCAAATATGGATATTCCACTTTTAC
>JACXVH010000324.1 GCA_014763515.1 Flavobacteriaceae bacterium | reverse complement strand
GCTTGTAAACGAATTGGTAAACTTTGCTTTTGATTTTCTTTTAATAATTCAAATCGTCTTCTACTTTCTTCATTATTAAAATACTTTGTAAATAAAACAAATGCTGTTCCACCCGTAATTAATGCCGGTAAAGTATAACTTGCTAATTCAATAATTTTATTTGTATCCATTGTTTGTTTAAAATTGTTACACAAAATAACTATAATCTTTTTCAAAATCCAAATTCAATACAATATCAAACAACAAACATAAATAGTTAATAACTTCATTTGTAAGTGCAGTACGCAAAGCGTATTTTTGTAGTTTAGAAGATTTTGAAGACTATGATAGAGCAATATATTAACCAACTCAACGAAGCACAACGTGCACCGGTTTTACAAAAAGATGGACCAATGATTGTTATTGCAGGTGCAGGTTCTGGTAAAACTCGTGTTTTAACTATGCGTATTGCATATTTAATGAGTCAAGGTGTAGATGCTTTTAATATTTTAGCGCTTACTTTTACTAATAAAGCGGCTCGCGAAATGAAAAATCGTATTGCGAGTATTGTTGGAAATAATGAAGCTAAAAACCTTTGGATGGGTACTTTTCACTCGGTTTTTGCTAAAATTCTTCGTATTGAGTCGGAAAAATTAGGTTATCCATCAAATTTTACGATTTACGACACGCAAGATTCAGTTCGTTTAATCGGGCAAATTATAAAAGAAATGCAACTTGATAAAGATGTGTATAAACCGAAACAAGTTTTAGGTAGAATATCATCTTATAAAAACTCTTTAATTACAGTAAAGGCTTATTTCAATAATCCTGAATTGCAAGAAGCCGATGCGATGAGCAAAAAACCTCGTTTAGGCGAAATTTACCAAAATTACGTTGAGCGTTGTTTTAAATCGGGTGCAATGGATTTTGATGATTTGTTATTGAAAACTAACGAGCTTCTTAATCGTTTTCCAGATGTTTTAGCCAAATACCAAGATAGATTTAGATATATTTTAGTTGATGAGTATCAAGACACGAACCATTCTCAGTATTTAATTGTGCGTGCTTTATCAGATAGATTTCAAAATATTTGTGTAGTTGGTGACGATGCTCAAAGTATTTATGCTTTCCGTGGTGCAAACATTAATAACATTCTCAACTTTCAAAAAGATTACGATGATGTTAAGATGTATCGTTTGGAACAAAACTATCGTTCCACAAAAAATATTGTTGAAGCTGCAAATAATGTAATCGATAAAAATAAAACGAAACTTGAAAAAGTAGTTTGGACAGATAATGACGAAGGCCCTAAAATTAAAGTTCATAGAAGTATAAACGATAGTGAAGAAGGTCGTTTTGTAGCATCAACAATTTTCGAACAGAAAATGCAAAATCAGTTACCTAACGGACATTTTGCTGTTTTGTATCGAACCAATGCACAATCACGTTCTATTGAAGATGCTTTGCGTAAAAGAGATATACCGTATCGTATTTATGGCGGACTTTCGTTTTACCAACGTAAAGAAATTAAAGATGTTTTGGCGTATTTACGTTTAGTAATCAATCCTAAAGATGAAGAAGCTTTAGTTCGTGTAATAAATTATCCAGCACGCGGAATTGGTAATAGTACGGTTGAAAAATTAACAGTTGCAGCCAATCATTACAAACGTTCCATTTTTGAAGTAATGGAACA
>JACXVH010000027.1 GCA_014763515.1 Flavobacteriaceae bacterium | reverse complement strand
ATTAGCAGAAGCGCTTCGTGTTAAAGGACTTCCTACATTGATGATTTATAAATCAGGACAAATGGTTTGGCGTCAAAGCGGAGAATTAGATGCAAATACACTTATTTCTTTAGTACAAGATCAAGCCTAAGAAATTACGTCAAATTCAAATCCCTTTTCCTTTAGTTGTTTTATTGCCTTCGGTAAAGCATAACGCAAGTTTTGTTCAGCTTTAATGCTGTCGTGAAAAACAATAATACTTCCTGAGGCTACATTGTCATTTACATTAGAAAAACATTTTTCAGGAGTTGTTTTGGTATCAAAATCGAAAGTGATAATATCCCACATTATAATTTTATACCCCTTTTTACGTAATAATCTACTTTGCGACAATTTTATTTTGCCATAAGGAGGGCGAAAAAGATTAGTATTTTTGCCTGAATTTTTTTGAATCTCATCCTCGCATAAATTGAAGTTTTCTAAGTACACATTTGTGTTGGTTTCCCACCCTTTTAGATGATTAAAGGTATGATTTCCTATAGAATGGCCTTCGTTAATAATTCTTTTAAAAATTTCAGGATGTTTTTTAATATTATCTCCGATGCAAAAAAAAGTAGCTTTAATGTTTTCCTTTTTATTTTTAAGCGTATCTAAAACCCATTCGGTAACTACCGGAATAGGTCCATCATCAAAAGTAAGGTAAACCTTTTTCGATTTATTTGGAATTTCCCAGATATAATTTGAGAATAATATTTTGGTAATTCTATTTGTTTTAATCCAATTCATAATGAAAAAACCACGAACAATGTTCGTGGTTAGTTGTTATTCCATATCTCTTCCAAACTCAGGGAACAGTTTGTTGTAATTATTGAACTTTTCTCTTTCTTGATTGTAGAAGTCGGTATCATTTGCTTCATCCATATAGAAAAGTAAGCTTCTATATCTTTCAATGCTCGAAACAATATCATATCTATAATCGTATTTTTCGCTAGCACTCATGCCTTTGTAGAAAGTTAATTCTTCTTGATATTTTTTGATAAGTTTAGACAATACTTCTCTAGCTTTGTCCTTTTTGCCTAATTCATAATAAGCATGTGCAAAAGGTTCTACTAAAGTATAATAATCGAAAAATTCTATAGGCATTTTTGTCATAGCCAATTCAATAACTTTTTCGGCCTTATCTTTTTTGCCTTCAATTAATAATGTTTCAGTTAATCTTGCAAGATTTGTTCTAAAAGTAATTGAATTTTTACGAGTTTCTGGATCGTGATAAATTTTGGGACTTTCTCCGTTACCCCATTCCCATTTCATAACCATATCATACATTTTGTCAGTATCGATATAACCCATTTCAAGAGGATTTGGTTTTCCTTTTTGAGGTGTTAAAATAGGAACCAATTTAAAACACATTCCGTCTAATTGTAAATAGTCTTTCATCCATAAATAGTCGTCTTCACCAAAACTTCCTCCAGTAAAATATACTGGACGTTTCCAATTGTTTTGATTGATGATATCTAACATTAATAGTCTATTTTTATAAAGTGCTTCACTATTTATCTTTAAATTGATGACAGGAACTATTGAATCATAATATTTCTCAGCAACAACTTTATTTTTGATGATATTTTGTTTATCAATAGGAATGAAAATTTTCTGCGTAGGGAAATAATTTACGCTTTGTCCACTTCTTAATTGAATCTTAGCTCTTTCGTCATCAAAGTGCATAAATGTCATTAATTTGTCAAGCGAAATAGAATCTTTTGTTCTTTCTACCAAGAAGCTATAATCGCGATTTGAACCTCTATATTGTTCGCGTTTAAATGAAATTGGAACAGGGTCAGAGTCCCAAGCTTTACGTTTCATCTGGTCAATGTACCAATCTGTCATCAACAACTGAGTGTTTACAATTCGCACATCGGTTCTATATTTTTCAATTTCTTGTAAATACCATAACGGGAAAGTATCATTATCACCAATTGTAAATAGAATGGCATTTTTCTCACAAGAATCTAAGTAGGCTTTTGCAACAGATAAAGCAGTGTATTTATTACTTCTATCATGATCGTCCCAGTTTTCTTTTGCCATTAAAACTGGAGCTGCTAGTGTTGTAATAACTAAGAGTAATGGGATAGTTACTTTAGGTTGTAAATATTTTGTAATTCCTTCATATAAAGAATAAACACCAAAGGCAATCCACATAGCAAAAGCATAAAAAGAACCAACTAATGCATAGTCGCGTTCTCTAGGTTCAAACGGTCTTTCATTTAAATATACTTTAAGTGCTAAACCTGTAAATAAAAACAACACCAAAAGAACATAAAAACTCTTAATGTCTCTTTTTGCATGAAATATTATTCCTATAACAGCCAAAATAAAAGGTAAAAAGAAATAAGTGTTTCTTCCTTTGTTATTTAGCATATCTGAAGTTAAGTTGTCTTGAGTTCCTAATCTTGCTTCATCAATAGGTTTGATTCCGCTTAGCCAATTTCCGTTTAAGACATCTCCTTTCCATTGGTTGTCGCTTTGTCTTCCAACAAAGTTCCACATTAAATAACGCCAATACATGTATCCAAATTGATATTGGAACATAAACTTCATGTTACTTGAAAAAGACGGTTTTTCAACAATTAAATAATCGCTATAGTTTTTTAAGAAAGAATCGTAGTCTTCTAAATCTAGTTTTCCTTGATTAAATGCATTCCTAAAATCAGCAACTATTTCTACAAGTTCTTGTTCATGTGCATAATCTGGGTGAATTCTGAAATCTAACGGTTCCGTAAACTTCATGTAATTTACATTATGTTCATTACTCCACATTCGTGGTAAGAATCCTTTATGATTATTGTCGCTATTTTGTTTTGCGTTCTTAAAATTATTGGTTATTATATATTTTTTAGAAGCGTAATCTCTTTCATAAATAGGTTTTGCATCTGAATAAGGTTCTTCTTCATCAAGACCTGAATAAGCATCAGAGAATTGTGGTCCATATAACAAACTTTGGTCGCCATATTGTTCACGATTATAATAAGCTAAGATGGCAGCAGCATCAGAAGGTTTGTTTTCGTTAATAGGTGGATTGGCATTAGCTCGAATTGGTAAAACTAACCAGTTTGAAAATCCAATTAATACAAAAGCAATTGACAAGATTAAAGTATTTAATTTTACATAACCTTTTTTCTTAGTGTATTTTAAAGCAAAATAAAACGCTGCTATAAATAAAACGAAACACAAAATTACCCCAGAGTTAAAAGGTAATCCTAAAGAATTTACTGCAAAAATTTCGGTTCTACCAAAAGATTCTAATACGAATGGTATTAATAAACTGAATATAAACAATAAAACACCAACACTTATTAAACTATTTATAATAATTTTTTTGATTGTTACTTCTGTAGTATTTTTAAATAAATAAAGTAACACTATTGAAGGAATAGCCAATAAAGCCATTAAGTGAACGCCAAATGAAAGTCCTGCTACAAATGATATTAAAAGTAACCATCTGTTTCCTTTTGGGTTGTTCATGTCTTGTTCCCAACGTAGTCCAAGCCAAAATAATAATGCTAAAAATAAAGAGGCCATGGCATAAACTTCGGCTTCAACAGCACTATACCAAAAGCTATCTGTAAAAGTAAAAGCAAGAGATGCTACAAAAGCACTTCCTAAAACCATTATTATATTATCTTTTGCAGATTCTTCGTTAAGAAATACTTTCTTCATTATTAAAGTAAGTGACCAAAACATAAATAAGATTGTAAATGCACTTGAGAAAACAGATAGCATGTTAACCATAAAAGCAATTTGAGTAGGAGCTGTTGCAAAAATTGAAAAAATTGCTCCCATCATTTGAAATAAAGGTGCTCCTGGTGGATGCCCTAATTCTAAATTTGATGAGGTTGCAATGTATTCGCTGCAATCCCAAAAACTAATTGTAGGTTCAACGGTTAAAGAATAAGTAATTAATGCGATTGCGAAAGCTACCCAACCTAAAATTGTATTCCACTTTTTAAAATTGAAAGAACTCATATATTTCAATTGGCTTTTATGTTTAGTATTACAAAGAAACTATTTTTTTACTTAAAGAAATGCTAAAAAATTTTTTTTAATATTTTTTTTGAAAAAATTTGCGAGGTTAAAAAAATGTACTACATTTGCACTCGCAATAACAAAGTTGCATGGGAATTGGCCCATGGTGTAATGGTAACACTCCGGTTTTTGGTACCGTCATTCAAGGTTCGAGTCCTTGTGGGCCAACAAAGAAACTCCGATAGAAATATCGGAGTTTTTTATTTTTATTTGTTTGATTTTGAATAGTATTATTAAATAAAAAAGACCACTATCTGTGTGGTCTTTTTTTATTGGTAAAAAAAATCTTAAAATTAGATTTTGAAAGTAATTACAGGTCTTTTTGCATGATTTACTAAATCTTCACTAATGCTACCGTTAAAGAAGTGAGATAGTCCTTTTCTTCCATGTGTGCTCATTCCTATTAAGTCAGCATCAATGCTTTTTGCAAAATGTAAAATCCCTTTCTCTACATTAATATCGTTGTAAATATGAGTTGAGAAGTTTTTGAAATCAAAACTAGACATAAACTCATCCATTGCTTTTTGGGCAACTTTTGTAGATTTAAAATTGTTTGGTGTGTTGATATTTACCAAATGTATGTGTGAGTTAAATTTGTTTGCAAAAGAAATTACTTTTTCAAATGGTTTTTTTACTTCGTCTGAAAAATCTGAAGCAAATACAAATTTATCAGCAGTGAAACTTTCGTTATCATTTTTAATAATTAAAACTGGAACATTTGAGTTTCTTACTACTTTTTCAGCATTTGAACCAATGAACATCTCTTGGAATCCGCTTGCGCCATGAGAACCCATAACAACCAAATCAGCGTTGTGAGATTCTCCATTTTTAATAATTCCGTCAAAGGCCATTTCAAATTGAATAATTTTTGAAACTTTAACACCTTCTAGGTAAGGAGCATTCATTAATTCGTCTAATTTGGTTAATGCTGCGTTTTTAAACAACATTAATTCGGGTATATCGTGTGCGCTAGAAATTGCATCGTTGCCAGATGTTGGTAATTCTAACATGTGTATTAAGAAGATTTCGCCATCATTTTTTTTTGCAATTTGAGCGGCTACCTTTAATGCATATTCTGCATGTTTTGAAAAATCAGTTGGTACTAAAATTCGTTTCATAAATTTAGATTAAAGTTTTGGTAGTAAAATTTTTACACTATAAAGGTAGTGATTAATTGGAAATTAACAATTTTTTTTAGTTTAAAAATTATTTGTATATTTGCATCAGTTATTTGAATAATCAATAATGAGGCACGCTACGCGTGCCTCTTTTTATAAATTATGTTGTTTAAAGAAAAAGTAAATCAATTAGTACAAGAAGCTCTAATGGAGCGTCCAAGTTTGTTTTTAATTGATCTAAAAATTACAGATGATAATAAAATTTCAGTAATTTTAGATGGTGATAATGGAGTGAACTTACAAGATTGTATTGATGTAAGTAGAGTACTTGAACATAATTTGGATCGAGAGGAAGTGGATTTCGCTTTAGAAGTTGCATCTGCGGGAGCTACGAGTCCAATGAAACTGCCTCGTCAGTATAAAAAAAATATTGGAAGAAAAATTAAGGTTGTAAAGATTTCTGATGAAGTAATTGAAGCTACTTTAATTGAAGCAGATGAAAATGGAGTGACTCTAGAGTGGAAGGCTAGAGAACCCAAAAAAATTGGTAAAGGAAAAGAAACTGTAGACAAAAAGGAGGTTTTACCTTATACAGATATTAAACAAGCGGTGGTTATAATTACATTTTAAATAGAAAATTAACATGGAGAATATTGCGTTAATTGAATCGTTTTCTGAGTTTAAAGACGATAAACTTATCGATAGAGTTACCTTAATGGCGATTTTGGAAGATGTATTTCGCAATGCGTTGAAGAAAAAGTTTGGTTCAGATGATAATTTCGATATCATTATTAATCCTGATAAAGGAGATATGGAAATTTGGAGAAACAGAACTGTAGTAGAAGATGGAGAGGTTGAAGATCCAAATTCTGAAATTGCATTATCTCAAGCAAGAAAAATTGAACCGGATTTTGAAGTAGGTGAAGAAGTTTCTGAAGAGGTTAAATTAATCGACTTAGGAAGACGTGCTATTTTAGCGCTTCGTCAAAATTTGATTTCAAAAATTCATGAGCACGATAATACAAATCTTTACAAACAATTTAAAGATTTAATTGGCGATATTTATACAGCTGAAGTTCATCATGTAAGACCAAAAATGATTGTTTTAATGGATGATGATGGAAATGAAATTGTGTTGCCAAAAGAAAAGCAAATACCAAACGACTACTTCAAAAAAGGAGATCATGTTAGAGGGATAATAGAAAACGTTGAATTGAAAGGAAATAAACCTCAAATCATCATGTCTAGAACTTCACCAGATTTTTTAGAAAAATTATTTGAACAAGAAATTCCAGAAGTTTTCGACGGTTTAATCAATATTAAAAAAGTAGCTCGTATTCCCGGTGAAAAAGCAAAAGTTGCGGTAGATTCTTACGATGATCGTATAGATCCTGTTGGTGCTTGTGTGGGGATGAAAGGTTCGCGTATTCATGGCATTGTTCGCGAGTTAAATAATGAAAATATTGATGTTATTAACTTTACAAACAACGCGCAATTATATATTACAAGAGCATTAAGCCCTGCTAAAGTTTCTTCAGTAAAAATTGATGAGGAAAACAAAAGAGCTGAGGTGTTTTTGAAAATTGAAGAAGTATCAAAAGCTATCGGTAGAGGAGGACATAATATCCGATTAGCAAGTATGTTAACAGGTTACGAACTTGACGTAATTAGAGAAGGAGTTGAGGAAATCGACGACGTAGAATTAAGAGAATTCTCTGATGAAATCGAAGGATGGGTAATCGAAGAATTCGAAAAAATTGGCTTAGATACCGCTAGAAGTGTTTTAGATCAAGATGTTGAAGATTTAGTTCGCAGAACAGATCTTGAAGAAGAAACTGTTTTAGATGTAATTAGAATTTTAAAAGAAGAATTAGAAGACTAATAACTCTAAAAATAAACAACACACAAATTACAAAGAAAACATAATTAGATTATATGTCTGAAAATAGAGTTATAAGAATCAATAAAGTTTTAAGGGAGTTAAACATTTCTCTTGATAGAGCTGTGGATTTTTTAAAAGAAAAAGGTCATCACGACATTGAATCAAGTCCTAATGCAAAAATCTCTCAAGTAGAATATGATTTGCTTTGCAATCAATTTTCGGCCGATAAAGGTAAGAAAGAAGCTTCTCTTGAAGTTAGTGAGGAAAAGAAAAAGGAAAAAGAGGCTTTAAAGAAAGAGATTGAAAAAGAACTTGAGATTAAAAAACTTCAAGAAGAAAAACTAAAGAAAGAACAAGAAGTAATTAAGGCTAGAGCAACTATTTCTGGTCCAAAAGCAGTTGGTAAAATTGATTTAAATCCATCAAAACCAGTTGAAGAAAAAGCAATAGAAGAAAAGCTTATTCAAGAAACTCCTGTTCCAGATGAAGTTAAAGTTGAAGAAGTTAAAAAAACTCCGGTAATTGTTAAAGAGGTTGTTAAAGAACAAGCTAAAGAAGTGAAACAACAACCGGTTCAAGATCAAGAAGAAACTTCTCAAGAACCAGTAAAAATTGAGACACAATATCAAAAACTTTCTGGGGCTACTTTTACAGGTCAAAAAATTGATTTATCTCAATTTGATAAACCAAAAAAGAAAAAAGAAGACAACAAGAAAGACTTCAAAAAGCCTGGAAGTAACAATAATCAAAATCAGCAAGGTGCTAAAAAAGATAACGGCGATGCTGCTAAGAAAAAGCGCCAAAGAATTACAAAACCAACCCCAGGTGGCACTAATAACAATAATAACCAAGGTCAAGGTGGTGTAAAGAAAGATTTTAATAAAGATCGCTTCAATAAAGGTAAAAAACCAATAATTCAAAAAGTAGAGCCTACCGAAGAAGAGGTTAAAAACCAAATTAAAGAAACTCTTGAAAGACTTCAAGGTAAAGGTAATAAGTCTAAAGCTGCTAAATATCGTAAAGATAAAAGAGAAACTCACCGTCAACGTATAGATGAAGAACAACAACAGCAAGATTTAGAAAGTAAAATCTTAAAAGTAACAGAGTTTGTTACTGTCGGAGAAATTGCAACAATGATGGATGTGCCAATTACCAAAGTAATTGGAACTTGTATGTCGTTAGGAATTATGGTTACAATGAATCAACGTTTAGATGCTGAGACTTTGTCAATAGTTGCTGATGAGTTTGGTTATCAAGTAGAATTCATAACTACTGATATCGAAGAAGCCGCTGAAGAAATTCAAGATAATCCAGAAGATTTACAAGAAAGAGCGCCTATTGTTACAGTAATGGGGCACGTAGATCACGGTAAAACATCTTTCTTAGATTATGTTCGTGATACAAATGTCATTGCGGGTGAATCTGGAGGTATTACGCAACATATTGGAGCATACGCAGTGGAATTAGAAAGTGGTCAAAAAATTACTTTTTTAGATACTCCTGGTCACGAGGCCTTTACAGCAATGCGTGCGCGTGGAGCTCAGGTTACAGATATTGCAATTATTGTTATTGCAGCGGATGATGATATCATGCCTCAAACTAAAGAAGCAATCAGTCATGCACAAGCAGCTGGCGTTCCAATGATTTTCGCAATTAATAAAGTAGATAAGCCAACAGCTAATCCTGAAAAAATTAAAGAAAAATTAGCTGCTATGAACTTATTGGTTGAAGAGTGGGGTGGAAAATATCAATCTCACGATATATCGGCTAAAACTGGATTAGGAGTAAAAGAATTACTAGAAAAAATTTTACTTGAGGCAGAATTACTAGAGCTTAAAGCTAACCCTGATAGGTTAGCACAAGGTACAGTTGTAGAAGCACAATTAGATAAAGGTCGCGGTTATGTAACAACTATCTTAGTTCAAAACGGTACGTTAAAAATTGGAGATTATGTTTTAGCAGGTAAGCATCACGGAAAAATACGTGCAATGTTCGATGAACGTGGTCACAATGTTAAAGAAGCAGGTCCTTCTACGCCAGTTTCGGTATTAGGTTTAGATGGAGCGCCAACAGCTGGAGATAAATTTAATGTTTATGAAGATGAAAGAGAAGCTAAACAAATTGCAGCAAAACGTACACAGTTAATTCGTGAGCAATCTGTAAGAACTCAAAAGCATATTACATTGGCGGAGATTGGACGTCGTATTGCTTTAGGTCAATTTAAAGAATTAAACATTATCCTTAAAGGAGATGTGGACGGTTCAGTTGAAGCCTTATCAGATTCATTCTCTAAATTGTCTACAGAAGAAATTCAAGTTAATATTATTCATAAAGGCGTTGGAGCAATTACAGAATCTGATGTATTGTTAGCTTCTGCGTCTGATGCAATTATTATCGGATTCAACGTTCGTCCTCAAGGTAATGCTAAAATGTTGGCCGAGAAAGAAGAAATCGATATCCGTAACTATTCAATTATCTATGATGCTATTGATGATGTTAAAGATGCAATGGAAGGAATGTTGTCTCCAGAATTAAAAGAGGAGATCACGGGTACTGCAGAAATTAGAGAGTTATTCAAGATTTCTAAAGTTGGAACTATTGCTGGTTGTATGGTTACTGATGGTAAAATATATAGAAACTCTAAAATTAGATTAATTCGTGAAGGTGTTGTAATTTACACAGGTGAATTAGCAGCTTTAAAACGTTTTAAAGATGATGTTAAAGAAGTTTCTAAAGGCTACGATTGTGGTATGCAGGTTAAAAACTATAATGATATTAGAGAGTATGATATCATTGAAGCTTTCCAAGAAGTCGAAGTTAAAAAGAAATTATAGTTTCAAATTATACATAAAAAAAGCCCAATTTAAATTGGGCTTTTTTTATGGCTTAATTAAAAGTGAAGTAGGATATTTATCTTTAATTCTTTTTAAAGTGCCTTCTGCATGCAATCTTGAACGAAATGGACCGATATAAACTTTATATTGAGGACTAGAAAAAACTATGGTTCCGTCCAGTTCTTTGTACTCTTTTTTAAAATCATTTAATTGTTTTTTACAGTCACTGCTGTTACCGCTAAATATTTGAATCTTATAACCATCATTAATGGCTAAAGTCGAGTTAACTTTTCTCTTTTCATTGAGTAATTCTTCAAATTTTGGATTTTGACTTAAAGAGGTTTTTCCTTCTTGAGAAAAAATTTGCGATGAACATAATAGTAAAAAAAAGAATGTTGTTTGGGTGAATTTTAAATGTAAATTTCTCATTTTGAATGAATATTTAAACAAAAATACAATTATATTTCTAGTAACTCAACTAACTAATTATTTAGAACAAATATAAATTACATTTTAAGATAAAATTAAGGTTTTTATAATAACTCGAATGTCGTATTTTTGTCGGAGTTTAAAAATAATGTTTTAGTTATTCTTTATTTTTAATAGCTAAAATCATACCATAAAATAGATACGATAACCATAAATTAATATGAAAAAGGTGGGTAACCATAGATCGTTTACAAAGATTTTCTTCAGTTTAGCGCTTTCGCTATCTTTTTCTTTATCCATTTTTGCTCAAGATGCTACTCCGGCTGAAGCTGCTGCTACAGGGGGTGGAGATCCTGCAAAAGGTAAAGAATTGTTTAATGCAAACTGTGCGGCTTGTCATAAACTTGATAAAGTTGCTACAGGTCCAGCTTTACGTGGAGTTGCGGATAAATATGAAAGAGAATGGTTGTATAAGTGGATTAACAACAGTGGTGAGTTAGTAAAGTCTGGTGACGCTCAAGCTGTTAAGATTTTTGAGGAGTTTAATAAAGTCCCAATGACGGCTTTTCCTCAATTATCTCATGCTGATATAGATAATATATTGGCTTATACTTCTGAACAGCCAACTGCTGCTCCTGTTCCAACTGCTGGTCCAGATACTGCAACTGTTGAGCCTACTTCAGGAATTTCTAACAATGTCATTTTAGCTGCATTATCGTTAGTTTTAGTAATGTTAATTGTAATGTTGTTCTTAGTGAATAATGTTTTAACTAAAATAGCTAAGGCAAATGGTATTGAGGTTGCTCCAAGTGAGAAATCACTTCCTTTGTGGAAAGCATTTGCTAAAAACCAATTTTTAGTATTAGTGTCTGCAATATTCTTTCTGTTGATCGCGGCATATTTTACTTATGGTTATTTGATGCAAATTGGTGTAGATCAAGGTTATGAACCAATTCAGCCAATTCATTATTCTCATAGAATTCACGCTGGTGACAATGGTATTGATTGTAAATACTGTCACTCGGCAGCAAGAGTTAGTAAGAATTCAAATATTCCTTCTTTAAATGTTTGTATGAACTGTCATAAGAATATCAGTGAGGTTGCTGAAACTACGGCTACTGAGGATTATTCAAAAGAGTTTTATGATGGTGAAATTCAAAAATTATACGATGCAGTAGGTTGGGACGGTACTAAATATACTGGAAAAACTAAGCCAGTAAAATGGGTTAGAATTCACAATCTACCTGATTTTGTTTATTTCAACCACTCGCAACACGTATCTGTTGCTGGTGTAGAGTGTCAAACTTGTCATGGGCCTGTTGAGGAAATGGAAATTATGAGACAATATTCTTCATTAACAATGGGTTGGTGTATCAACTGTCACAGAGAGACTAATGTGAAAGTTGAAGACAATGAGTACTACAAAAAAATTCATGAAGAACTTTCTAAAAAGTACGGTGTTAATAAGTTGACAGCTGCTCAAATGGGAGGTTTAGAGTGTGGTAAATGCCACTATTAATAATAATTTTAGAAGCTAATATCAAGATATAATATGGCATCAAACAAAAAATACTGGAAAAGTGTTGAAGAACTAAACGAAAATAGTTCTATTGTTGAGACGCTAAGAAACAATGAGTTTATCGAAGAAATTCCTGTAAATGAATTTTTAGGCAATGATAATGCCTTATCGGGCTCTTCAACAACTCGTCGTGACTTCTTAAAATATGTAGGATTTAGTACTGCAGCTGCTTCTTTGGCTGCTTGTGAAGGTCCAGTTGTAAAATCTATTCCTTATGTAGTGCAACCTGAAGAAATTGTTCCGGGTGTTGCAGATTTTTATGCTACAACAATAGCAGATGGTTTTGATTTTGCAAATATTTTAGTTAAGACAAGAGAAGGTCGTCCAATTAAAATTGAAAACAATAATTTAGAAGGTGCTTTAACGGGAGCTAATGCTAGAGTTCATGCATCAGTACTTTCTTTATATGATAGTTTAAGATTAAAACAACCTAAAATTGCAGGTAAAGATGCAACTTGGGCTGAAGTTAATACTAAAGTAAAATCAAGTTTAGAGGATGCAAAAGCAAAAGGAGGAAATGTAGTATTGTTAACAAATACAATGGCGAGTCCTTCTACAAATGCTTTAATTGCAGAATTACAAGCTAAATATCCTAACGTAAAACAAGTTGTTTACGATTCAGTTTCTGAAAGTAAAGCTTTGGATGCTTTTGAGGCTGTTTATGGTGAAAGAGCTTTAGCAGGATATGATTTTTCTCAAGCTGACGTTATTGTATCTGTTGGTGCTGATTTCTTAGGAGATTGGCAAGGTGGTGGGTATGATGCGTCTTATGCAAAAGGGCGTATTCCTAAAAATGGGAAAATGTCTAAGCATATTCAAATCGAAGCAAATATGTCATTAGCTGGAGCAAACGCTGATAAGAGAATTCCAATGACGGTTTCTCAACAAAAGCAAGCTCTTGCTGACTTATATAATGCAGTAGTTGGTGGTGCAACACCAAAGAATGCAGAAGTTGCTAAGGCAGCTAAACAGTTAAAGTCTGCTGGTAATAAAGGTGTACTTGTAACAGGTTTAGATGATTTTGATGCGCAAATTGTTGCAATTGGGATCAATCAAGCTTTGCGATCTGCTGCTTTCAATCCAAATGCTGCTAAATTAACTCGCAAAGGCAATGCGAAAGATGTTGCGCAATTAGTTGCTGACATGAAATCTGGTGCTGTTCATACTTTAATTATGAGTGGTGTAAATCCAGTTTATACTTTACCAAATTCAAAAGATTTTGTTGAAGGTCTGAAAAAAGTTAAATTATCTGTTGCTTTCTCAATGAAAGAGGATGAGACAGCTAGTTTAACAACTATTGCGGCTGCGGCTCCACATTATTTAGAGTCATGGGGTGATGTTTCTTTGCAAAGAGGTCATTACAGTGTAATGCAGCCTACAATTCGTCCTTTATTTGATACAAAACAATTTCAAGATGCTTTATTATCTTGGACTGATAATAGTTCTGAGTATATTGATTACTTAAAGAATTTTGCTAATTCAAAATTAGTTGGTAAATCTTGGAATCAAACTGTTCATGATGGATTCGCTGCAACTGAAGTTGTTGCTTTAAATGCAAATTCGGTTGACTTAAGTGCTTCTGTTTCTAAATTAGCGAATGCTAAATCAAATGGTTTAGATTTAGTCTTGTATACAAAAGTAGGTATGGGTGATGGTCAACAAGCTAACAACCCTTGGTTACAAGAGTTTCCTGATCCGATTACAAGAGTGTCTTGGGATAACTATGTTACTGTTTCTAAAAAAGATGCTGAAAAGTTAGGATTAGATAATTGGAATGTTGCAAATGGAGGAATGAATGGTAGTTACGTGACTTTGAAAGTTGGTAATACTACTCTAAATCAAGTTCCTGTAGTTGTACAACCAGGACAAGCTGTTGGTACAGTTGGTCTT
>JACXVH010000323.1 GCA_014763515.1 Flavobacteriaceae bacterium | reverse complement strand
AAACTTCGCATTTACCTCTTCAATGCTCTCATCTTGATTTGCGATATGAAGTCCATCGTGATCAAGTGAGTATCTTCCAAACATCACACCCACAGCATAAGAGATATATGCTTTGATAATTTCATTGGTATGAAAACTGATATTTCCATCTATATCGATTACTCCATCTAAGATAGTAATTTGCTTTTTATCAACAGACGAATCTAAATCATTTTTAAGCCTATAAATATCGATAAATAATTCATTTAACTTTTCTTCATTTGAATGCAATCTATCAAAATTTTCTTTCCAATGTTTAATATATTCATTAGTTGCATCTTCTATGCTATTTGTATTAAATTTTAATAATTCATCTTTTTTAAAATCCAATGAAAACTCTTGTCTATCCCAATCTTCTTTAGAAATTTCTATATTTTGTAATGATAATAAATCTATTTGTTCTTTTAATTCATTGTTAGGAAACTTAATAGGTAGCCTTTGGATATCTCCAACTTGATAGTTTAGTGTTGGATTTAGTGAAACTAGGCAAGCAGATGATATTTTAGAAGCCATAAAAGCCATAATATAATTCATTTTATCTTTAGGAGGAAATGCTGAAGAGCCACCTACATCAAACAATGAACCAACAGGGGTATATCTAGGTCCAAAAGTTAAACCTATCAATGACCAAGTTATTGATTCTCTAAAATAGTAATCAGGATTTCTAATAACTGATTTAGGTCTGAATTCAAAAAGTCTTTCTCCATCATTTTCCCAATCAACTACAAAAAGTTGATTTCCGTACCATTTTCTAAATCCACCACCTTTGTTGTATGGAAACCATTTTTTGCCAGTAAGTACAGATTCATCTCTTGTATTACAATTTAAACCTATGTTTTCAAAAGAAACTTCATGCCATGACCTTACAAAAGTTTCATTACTACCTGTTGCCATGCCTTGTCTTGGTTCAGCAATATCTCTTAATTGTTCAGAATCTCTAAATACTTCTCTTAAATTTTCTGATGCTTCAAAAGAAATTGGAGTTCCTTCAATATCTTTAAAACTTTCAGAGTTTACTTCAAATATATTTTTTGCATCTTTTTGTTCAAAAAATACTTTTTGTTTATCTGCATTTTTAGGAGCATTGTTGAGTGTCATAAAACAACCAACTTTTCCTTTTTGGTTTTTATGTAACACGAATGCAGCTGCTAGTGCAAATTTTGAATTTAATTCAGGAAAACTATTGAAACCTATTTGAATAAGATTTATTATTGAATGTTTATCTAATACTTCAGCTCTTAAATCTTTATATGTATCGATAAATAACCATACTTGCATTGTAACCATAGTGTTATAACCACTATCTTTTACAAGTCCAAAACCTCTCTCTATAAAACAAGCAAATAAGTCTCCTTTTGATTTTGGATATCTACTTTCCATAAAATCTTGTAAATCTTTGTTTAATTCACCTTTACCTTTGTATGGAGGATTCGCCACAACTACATGATACTTCTGACTTAAATAATCAGCTTGTTTCAGTAGCTCTAACACTCTTTGATGCGTCTCTTGTAAAAATATATCTTTGGTTACATCTTTTGATTCAAGTAGTTTTTGAATACTTTCTACATTTTGCACTTTTGGCACGATAAGTGAGCCGAAGTTATCAGCCTCTTCAAACTGTTTTAGAGTATCTTGCAGATCAGCGGTAAAAAGGTCACG
>JACXVH010000322.1 GCA_014763515.1 Flavobacteriaceae bacterium | reverse complement strand
CGTGCTGAAGTTCCAAAATTAAAACTAGACGACGTTTTTGAAAGAAAAGATGATATCGCAATTGCGGTGAAACGTGAATTAAACGAAGCAATGTCTACTTATGGTTACGATATCATCAATACATTAATTACTGATATTGATCCAGATATTCAAGTTAAAAACGCAATGAATCGTATTAATGCTGCTGATAGAGAAAAAACTGCTGCAGAATATGAAGCAGAAGCAGGAAGAATTAGAATTGTTGCAAAAGCAAAAGCAGAAGCGGAAAGTAAAAGATTACAAGGTCAAGGTATTGCAGACCAACGTAGAGAAATTGCTCGTGGACTTGTAGAAAGTGTTGATGTATTAAATAGAGTAGGTATTAACTCTCAAGAAGCATCGGCTTTAATTGTAGTTACTCAACACTATGATACATTACAGGCTATTGGTGCCGATACAAACAGTAATCTAATATTGTTACCAAACTCACCACAAGCGGGTAGCGAAATGTTAAATAATATGGTCGCAAGTTTTACAGCTAGTAACCAAGTAGGTGAAGCTATGAAAAAAGCAAATAACCAATCAAAAGCTAAGTCAAATAAAAAAGATGAATTTGGTGGAACTGAAGATTCAAATGAATAATAGATCTTAAATCAAATTCTTAATGACAAAAATAAATCCATCATTTGAAAAATTGATGGATTTATTACTTATATATAAAATTTATTGTATTTAAAAAAATGATAGTTTTATATAATATAAAATTTATCTTTTTTAGCAAAACTTAAAATAAAGCGATTAGAACAATCTTTTTACTATAGAGTATAAAATCATATTATCAATTTTAAAAAATTGATAAAAATTAATTTATGAAAGTCGATGTTAAAAGAAAATGTTTATAAAAATTAATTTTATTATAGTTAATATTTATTATTTAATAAAATGATAAAAAAAATAATTATAATAGAATACAATGATAAAATAAAAAAAACCTTCAAGTTAATTCTTGAAGGTTTTTTATAAAAATATTTTAAATTTTTATTGTTGCGAAACTTTTGCCCAAGTATCTCTTAAACCAACTGTTTTATTAAAAACTAATTTTTCAGCAGTTGAATCTCTATCAACACAAAAATATCCTAAACGTTGAAATTGAAAATGATCTAGTTCTTTAGATTGTGTTAAACTTGGTTCAACAAAACCAGTAATAACACTTAAAGAATTTGGATTAATAAATTCTTTAAAATCTACTTCCTTATTTCCATCAGGATTTTCATGTGAAAATAAACGGTCATATACACGAACTTCTGCTTCTTTTGCATGAGCAATTGAAACCCAATGAATGGTTCCTTTTACTTTTCTTTTACTAGCTTCTGTTCCACTTCCCGAACGAGAATCTTCGTCATAAGTACAATGAATTTCAGTAATATTTCCGTTTTCATCTTTTACAACTGATTGACCCTTAATAATATAAGCGTTTTTTAAACGAACTTCTGTTCCTAAAGTCAATCGGAAAAATTTCTTGTGTGCTTCTTCTTGAAAATCTTCTCTTTCGATATATAATTCTTTAGAAAAAGGAACTTGACGATATGTCATTACTTCTTCTTCTGGATTATTTTCGGCTTCTAACCATTCTTCTTTCCCTTCAGGATAATTAGTAATTACTAATTTAACCGGATTTAGAACCGCCATAACACGAGGTGCAATTTTATTTAAATCTTCACG
>JACXVH010000026.1 GCA_014763515.1 Flavobacteriaceae bacterium | reverse complement strand
GCTGTCGTTTTTCCTTTATTAATATCTTCCATAGTTTTATTATCAATTATCAATTATCAATTGTCCATTATTTAGTATTCCTATTGCTTTTCCTTGCATGTTTTGACCTAAGAAGGCTGAGTTTTTAGACTTACTTAAAATATTTTCTTTGGTGAAATTCCAATTTCCTTTTGTAGTAAATAAACTTAAATCGGCTTTATTTCCTATTTCAATACTTGAATTATTAACCTTAAAAATTGATTTAGCAAAAGTTAATTTATCTACAATAACTTCGGTTGGTAAAATAGTTTGCAATGCACCGAAAGCACTTTCTAAACCAATAGTTCCGTCTTTAGCTAAATCGAACTCTAACTTTTTATGCTCAATATCTATTGGATTATGATCGGAAGTGATACAATCGATTACTCCGTTTTTAACAGCTTCAATTAAAGCTAAACGAGTAGCTTCATCGCGTAATGGAGGTAAAACTTTGTAACGTGAATCGAAACCAGTTAAAACTTCATCATTTAAAACAAGATTATGTATAGCAACACTACAAGTAACTTGCAATCCTTTTGCTTTTGCTTCTTTTATTAAATCAATTGATTTTTGGGTAGAAATAGTTGGTATGTGTAGTTTTCCACCAGTGTATTCTAATAGAAATAAATTTCTAGCAATTTGTAATTCTTCCGCAAGTGTAGGAATTCCTTTTAAACCTAACTTGGTAGAAACAATTCCTTCGTTAACAATTCCTTTTCCTTTAATATTTGCATCTTGAGAAAAACCTATTACTAATCCATCAAAATCTTGTACATACTGAAGCGCTATTTTAAATAAGTTGGCATTACTCATCGATTTCTGATAATCGCCAAAAGCAATTGCACCAGCGTTTTTCATATCAAAAAGTTCTGCTAAATCTAAACCTTCACTTTCTTTTGTTAATGCTCCAATTGGATGTAAATTTACAGCATTATTTGATGCTTTATCTAAGACAAACTTCACCAACGCTTGATTGTCTATAACAGGCAAAGTATTTGGTTGAAGTGCGACAGCTGTAAATCCGCTTTTTGCAGCGACATTTAATCCGTTTACGATAGTTTCTCTGTCTTCATAACCTGGTTCACCAAAACTAACTGAACTATCCATCCAACCTTGAGAAACATGAAGTCCGTTTATTTCAACAACCTCGTCTGTGTCTTTAGTTTCTATTTTAGAACTTATAGCTACGATTGTGCCGTTTTCTATTTTAATATCTACTTTTTGATTATGAAAAGAACTTGATTTATCTAGTATAGTTGCTTGTTTAAGTACGACTGTTGTCATTTTACGAATTTTTGGATTAGTAGTTCAATAATTAAAAATAGTAGTGTTGTTGCTAAAAACCATTTCCAAAGCACTGTATCTAAACGTTTTGAATACATTTCATCTAGTGCTTCTGAAACTGATTTTATAGGTGTAAAGTTATCAAAATTTAGAGTATTATTTTGAACACAATTACTTTCATTTTTAGGATAATTAAAACTTATTTTGGAGATTTCCTTATCTTGTTGAATAATATTATAATTTCCCGCAACTTCAGGATAATCTTGAAAAGTTAATTTAACTTTATTCGTGATAATTTGCTGAATAGGAATAAAACTATAATTTTTATTTTTAACAGTTACCACTTCATCTTTAGCCAAACTTGTATTTAAAATTAAATTACTATTTTGTCCTATCTCAAAAGTTGATGAGGTTGTATGCGATTTTGAAAAAGCCATTTTATAGAACGTTGGCACAATTAATGGCGAATTTTGAAAATTACTATTCGCTTTATTTAGAGCACTGGAGAATAAATATAAAGTACCCACTTTATTTGAAAGTGATGCTAAAAACGACTGTCCGTCAGAAAAAGTTAATATATTAAAAAAGTTTCCACTTAACTGAAATCCTGAATTAACTTTTGGATATTGAAAATTTGAAACTGTTTTTTCAAAAACATTTTCATACAAGGGATGCTTAAAATTGATTTTGGTAATTTCTTTTTCGGTATTAAAAGAACTTACAATTTTTCCGTTTCCAAACTTTTGGAACATATTATTATAATCGTCAATATTACTTTCTATATTAGGAACAACAACAATATTTCCTCTATTTTGATAAAAAACTTGCAACGTATTTAGTAATGACTGAGGAAGATTTTTTAATTCATTTAAAACAATACAATCTTGATTTTCAATTTTACTAAAATCTAATTCTTTTAAAGTTGAGACTTCTAAATTGAATTCTTTATCAGTATAAATTTTACTTAAAAAACTTGTATTTGCTTCATTTGAAACTACAAGAACATTACTTTTTTCGGGTTTTGCTAAAGTAAAGTAATACGTATTATCAAAAATTAAACTTTTATCATCAATAACTACAGTTCCTTGCATATCTTTTTTAGGAATAGAAACTATAACTTCTGCTTTATTATCCTCAAAATCTACTTGAGTTTTAGCTATTACTTGTTCGTCTTCAAAAATGGAAAGCTGTACTTTATCTTGTAACGTTCCAAAAGCTTTTAAATCGATTTTAATATCATATAAATTATCGCTAACATTCACAATCGACATACTTTCAACATTGCAATTGTATTGTTTTTCCGATTTTGGTAACCAGAAATAAACACTGCTTTTTGTATTATTCAATAACCTTGAAGGTTTCACCTCTACTCCATCAGTTACTACAATATAATCTACTGGAATATTTGGTTTCGATAATTGTACTTGGTTTACTAAATTATCAATTTCAAAAGGTAAGTAAGTGTACGATAATTTTTGTAAATCTGATTGTATAGCGTGTTTATCAACATCCCAAAAAGCAACTGAAGGCGTAACTATTGAAAATATTTGATTCTCATCGATACTTTCTAAAATATCTTGAACAGCTTTCTTAAATAACTCACCATTTTCTCCTTTTGCTTGCATCGAAAAGGAATTATCTAAGAGAATAACCAATTCGTTTTGTTTTTGCTGACTTTCTTTGGCTTCAAAAAATGGTTGCGCAAAAGCTAAAATTAAAAAAGTAAGCAACAATAAACGAGTAGCTAATAACAGCCATTTTTTAATGGTGCTTGTCTTATGAGTTTGTTGTTGAAGTTCTTTAAGTAATTTAACGTTTGTAAAATAGGTTTTCTTAAAACGTCTTAATTGAAACAAATGCACCAAAATTGGTATAACCAAAAGAAATAAAAAATAGAGAATTTCCGGATGTTTAAAGTGCATTTACATTATGTTGCTATTCAGCTTTCAAAAGTACAAATAAGATTTATAAAATTGAAAAATACTGAGGCACAAAAAAATCCCTTTCGGGATTTTTATTGTTTTTCTGATTTATTTGTATTGATACCAAAAATAGTATAAAGTGGACAAAAACTAATTAAAGTTGAACCTGCTAAAACTATTCCTAACAAAGTTAATATCCAAGCATATGGACTATCGACAACTCTAAAAAAATCTAATGAAACTAAGATGATAGCCAAAATAATGCGAATCATTTTATCTGTTTTTCCAATATTTTTTTTCATTTTTTTTAATTTTAAGTTGTACTAATTTACTGAGAATTTATGAACTTCACAATATTATTAGTCGTTTTTCTTTTTTCCGTTTTTAAACTTAACCGCCTGAATTACTGGTTTTTTCTTTTCCACAAAAACTTTTTTCTTTGGTTTAGGTTTTTCGGTAACCTTTGGTTTATCTGTCTTAATTTCTTGTTTTTTGTGAGTAGCCAAGACTTCCATTGGCACTTTCGGACTTTCTTTGGTTCCTCTTAAATAAACAACCAAACCGTTTAAAAAATTTCTCAGTACTTGGTCGCCACATTCCATATATTTTGGATGTTTTTCATCTCTGAAAAAATTACCTAATTCACCTTTCGACATTCTGAAATCTACTAATTGTAAAATTTCAACAATTTGGTCATCACGTAACTGTAAAGCAACTCTAAGTTTTTTGAATATATCGTTATTTGTCATTTTGTTTTTTATTGATATTTTGTCATTATGAAAGAAACATAGTCTATTCAAGTATCTTTTTTAAGATGCTTCGGCAAGCTCAGCATGACAGAAAATAATTTATTAAAATAATTTTTCAAAGATATTCATTTAAACCGAAGAATGTGTACTTTTACTATAACAAACTATTTAAAAACATGGAAGATTATCAAGAACGTATCAGTTTATTGCAAGAAATGATTGGTTTTGCATTGGTTGATGGAGAACTTCATGATCGAGAATACGATTTTATTCAAATGGTTGCTCAAGAACTAGAAATTGACAACGAAACTCTTCATAAACTTTTCGACAAGAAACATGAAAAAGTAATTATTAAAGATGAATTTAATCGTGTTTTACAGTTTTATCGCTTAGCTCTTTTAATGCATTGTGATGGCGTTTTACATGAACGCGAGCAAATGAAAATCAACGAAATTGGAATAAACATGGGATTAAATCCTTATGCTATGAAAAGAGTTTTACATCTTATGAAAAACTCTGATTCTGGAATAATTGATCCTCAAACTTTATTGACTGTTTTTAATGAACAGCATAATTAGGTTTTTGTTGTTTGTTTATTAGTCTATTTGATGATTCTTTGTGAATGTTAGTGCTTTCTTAGTATAGCTTTGTATTAAATAGTTTACCAAGCTTCACTAGGACTCTAGGTTTACCGAGCATATCTTAGCTAATGACAAATCAGCGTATAACGACTTAACGACTAAACAAATCAACGCATTAACATCAAAAAGACGCCATTATAGTTAAGTAGCCAATTATCAGGACCAATAAAATTCCAACTAAAGGCATTACAAATTTTAGCCATTTATCGTAAGTAACATTTACAATAGCTAATGTAGCTAAAATAAGTCCGGTTGGATTAATAAATGCAAATAATCCTTGTCCCAATTGATAAGCATCTACAATTATTTCTCTACCCAAACCAACTGTATCAGCTAAAGGAGCAAAAATAGGCATGGTTAAAACAGCCATTCCTGAAGAAGATGGAATAAAAAAAGATAATCCAGAATAAATTAGCATCATCATATTAGCAAATAAACCTTTATTCATACCGCTTGTTACATTACTTGCATGAAATAAAACGGTATCGATAATCATTCCTTCTTCCATTATTACCGAAACGCCACGCGCAATTCCAATAATTAGAGCAACACCTAACAAATCTGATGAACCTTTTATAAATTCGGTTACAAATTGTTGTTCTTTAATTCTTAAAATTAAACCTATGATGATTGCTCCTGTTAAAAAAACAGCTGTCATTTCTTCGAACCACCATTCTAATTGTGAAACTCCATAAATCATTACTACAAAACATAGCAAGAAAATAATTAAGGCAAATCTTTGAGGTAAATTTAAAGTTTCACTTATAGTTTTATTTGCAAAATAATGCTTTTCAATAGCTTCTTTCTGAGTATAAATAATTGATTTAGATGGATCTTGTTGTACTTTTTTTCCGTACCAAATTATATAAGCAATACAAACCAGAGTTCCAATAATTAGAAAAATAATTCTTGCTGTTAACCCTGTAGTCCAATTTATTCCTGCTACATTAGATGCAATAATTGTAGAGAAAGGATTTACAGTTGAAATCATGGTTCCAATACTAGAACCAATATAAACTGAAGCTAATGCTACCATGGCATCATATCTTGCTCTTAAGAAAACTGGAATTAAAATAGGATAAAAAGCAATCGTTTCTTCTGCCAAACCAAATGTAGTTCCTCCTAAAGCAATTAGAATTGTAATGATGATAATGAGTAAAAACTCTTTCCCTTTAAGCATTTTAGCTAAACTAGAAATTCCTGCATCAAATGCACCTGAAAAATTCATTATCCCAATAGCTCCTCCTAAAACTAAAACAAAGAAAATAATATCTGCTGCTTGAATAATTCCTTTTACTGGCGCTTTTAAAAAAGATACTATTCCTTGTGGATCGCTCTCTAAATAATAAAAAGTATTAGGTATGTTTATGGGTTTCCAAATTTCACCTTTTGTAAATTTTTCAAGAGGAATTTTTACAGCCAAAGAATCAAGAGTGTGTTGAGTTGCTTTTAAATTAATTGAAGTTTCCTTTCCTTTTAAAACAAACAGATTACTATCGCTAACATATGCTAATGTTTCATATTTACCAGAAGGTATTATCCAAGTTAACAAAACAGTAATCGCTGTAATAATAAGCAAAATTGTTTGAGCTGTAGGAAACTTAATTTTCATTTTTTGATATGTATTTAACCGCTAAGTTCGCAAAGTTTTTGCAAAGAATTATAACATTTAATTGCCAATGTAAAAGTAAGTAGCTTTTTACTTTATTAAGCTTACTCTTTAATTGTTAAATTATATTTTTCCAATAATCCTTTTATATTATTAACCGAGAAAATTGCTTTTTTCATTTTGTTTTGCTCAGGATCAATTGTAAAGTTAAAGCTCGTTGAAAAATTAGTTTTTTGGAGATTTGTTTTGTAAAAAACTGTTCTTCTTAAATCGCAGTGGTCGAAAATAGCTTCAGATAAATCGGTTTCCATAAAATCGGCAGCTACTAAACTACAAGCTGTAAATCTTATCTTTTTTAACTTTAAACTGTAAAATTTTGTATAATCTAATTGACAATTAGTAAAATTAAAATAATAAATTACCTGATCGGTCATTGCAAAATTCACATTAGTAAAATCGCAACCTTCAAATTCAACTCCACGTAATGAGACATAATTTATTTTTGTATCGTGAAAGTTACAATTTTTAAAAACACAATCTATAAACGTAACACTTAAGAAAATACACGCTGTAAAGTCGCAAGTATCAAAAATACAATTTTCGAATTCTTTAAACTTTATATCATTTTCGTTAAAAATCTTATTTGAGTAGTTTGTTTCTCTGATGAAATCGCTCATGTTTTATATGTAAAAAGTTTAAAGTGAAAAGTATAAAGTAAAAAGAAGGGACTAATTACTAATCTCTAATTACTTTCTTTTACGTTTAGCTGCTCTTTTAGCATCAACTGCTCTATTTCTTGGAGCGGTCTTGCGAGGCGTTCTTTTTCCTGGTCCACCTAGGTTAACCTTTTTATTTTTATCTTTCTTCTCGTGAAAAGCTTCTCCTTTTTCTTCCCTTTTAATTGGTTTTCCAATAGTTTTAAACTTTCTTCTATCTTTTTCAAATTCCAATTTCTTTTCAGCAACTTCAATTGAATCTGGTGTTTCTAATACTTCAATTTCTTTATTCATTAAAAGTTCCACAGCAATTAATTGTTCTTCTTCATAAGGAGCAACAAAACTTACAGCGATACCTTCTTTATCGGCACGACCTGTTCTACCTATTCTATGAATATATTGTTCGGGAACATCTGAGAATTGAATATTAAAAACATGTGTAATATCTGAAATATCTAAACCACGCGCCATAACATCAGTAGTAATAATTCCTCTTAATTCTGAGTTTTGAAAAGCGCTCATTGTATTCAAACGATAATTTTGAGATTTATTTGAATGAATAACACCAAATTGACCAGGAAAAGCTTCATCTAATACTTCAAAAACCACATCGACTAATCGTTTATTATTCACAAACAATAAAACACGCTCAGTGGTAGTATCGTTTTCTAATATGTTTTTAAGTATGTTTAACTTTGTTAAGAAATTTGGTGCATTATAAAGATATTGACTAATCTTTTCTAATGGAGTTCCACTTGGAGCCAAAGAAACTTCTTCAGGAAATTCAAAAAACTCATCTAAAACGTCGTCTACTTCTTCGGTCATAGTTGCTGAAAAAAGTATATTTTGACGTTTTGTTTTCATCATTGATAAAATTGAGTTTAATTGGTGTCTAAAACCTAAATTTAAGATCTCATCAAACTCATCAATTACTAATTTTTGTAAGGTATCAAAACGCAAAACACCGTCAAGTGCTAAATCCATCGTACGACCTGGCGTACCTACTACAACATCTACTCCATCAGCAACATTTTTACGATGTGTATTAATGTTTGTTCCACCAAAAATACCCGTTACCCTAACCGACATATACTGCGTTAATTTCTCAACTTCTTCAACAACTTGTACTACAAGTTCCCTTGTTGGAACTAAAATTAAAACTCTCGGGGAATCAGTAGCTTGAAATTTCCATTGTTTTAAAATGGGTAATAAATAAGCAAATGTTTTACCCGTACCAGTTTGGGCTATTCCCATCATATCTCTACCAGAAAGAATAACTGGAAATGCTTTTTCTTGAATAGGTGTAGGCGCTACAAAACCTAATTCATCTATAGCCTTTTGAAGTGATTTTGGTAAATCTAATTCGGTAAAAGTTTTCATTTTTTGCTTATTTATCCTGCAAAAATAGTGTTTTTAATTTTTATAAATAAAAGCTCTACAAGAAAAGGCCATTATTGACCTCTAAAGAAAAGTACGGTACTAAGTGTTTTTACAAAAATATTTACATCTAAAAATAACGAACGGTGCTTTATGTAAAACAAATCGTAACGTAATTTCATTAAACTATCTTCAAGGTTTTCTCCGTAAGGATAATTAACTTGAGCCCAACCTGTAAGTCCAGGTTTTACAACATGACGTGTTTTATACAAGGGAATATTTTCTGCAATTTGTTCCACAAAAACTAAACGTTCTGGTCTTGGACCAATTACTGCCATATCACCTTTTAAAACATTAATAAATTGAGGAACTTCATCTAAACGAGATTTCCTTAAAAACTTACCAAATTTTGTAATTCTAGTATCGTTTACTTTTGCAAAAACAGCACCTTCTTTTTCTGCATCAACAACCATTGTGCGCAATTTTACAATATTAAAAATCTCACCATTTTTCCCTACTCTTTCTTGTTTGTAAAATAATGGACCTCTATTTCCAAAAGCATTACATAAGAGTATGAATGGAAGCAAAATTAATAAACCTGTTAAACCAATTAATGAGAAAACAACATCAAATAAACGTGTGTAGAATAAATACAACTTGTTTTGATTGCTTCTACTAAACGGGAAAAATTTAAACATTTCTTTGTCGTAGAAATGAATTGGCAGCCGGTTTGTTCCAGTTTCGTACACCTTAGAATATTCACTAATAGAAATACCACTTTCTAAAGCTTTAAGCATTACTTCATATATTTCGGGTGCCATTGTTTTATTACTATCTACGGTAACTACAACCTCGGAAATAAAGTTTTTTCGTAAATATTCTAGAAAATTATCTTTATCTATAATTTCGATATTGGTTGGGGAATTTTTATCATCGGTAGCTAAATATCCACTCACTAAATAATGTGGATTTCCTTTAATCAATTCATTAGCAAACTCATCGATTCGTTTAGAACTTCCAATAAAAACAACTCTTTTAATAAACCTATTAGAACCCAAAAAAATAATATATAAATTTCTCCAAACACTAAGCGATAAAAATATTCCTAAAAAGAAAAATATAATTTGTAGTCGGTTTGAAGGTAAAATTGGAGTATAAAAAGGTGTTAATAGGTAAATTAAAACCGTAACTGAAGTCGTTAATAAAACACTTTTTGTAGTTTGAAATCTATTGTTTGCAACATGCAAATTATACATTTCGAAAATAGTTCCAAAAAGATTTATGTAAATCGCTAAAAAAATAGTCCAATAAAAATTTGTAGCTGTAATTTTAAAATAGTCGAACTCAAAAAAATGACTTAAAATTTGTAGTGTTGCTAATACAAAAACTACATCCATAATTCTTAAAAGAATTTTTCTTTCAGAAACTTCAAAATGTATTTTTTGTTTTGAGGCCATTGTTAAATAATATATTTACTGCAAAGTAACAATTTTAACTTTTAGCTACTAAATAAATCATGTTTTTTTTATGTCAATTTAAAATTTTAATCCATTCTTTTTTTACTACACTCCAATCCCATTTTTCCGATTCTAATCTTGCGTTTTTAGTAATTGAATTAACCAATTGACAATCATTTAAATACTTTTTAATTAATGTTGTCATTCCATCTACATCGTTAGGATTACAAAGTAAAGCTGTTTCGCCATTGTGTAGTAAATAAGGTAATCCTCCCACATTAGTTGATACAATTGGTAAACCTAAAGCCATAGCTTCCATAACACTTACAGGAGTATTATCGAAATTTGTGGTATTTATAAAAATATCAGACTCTTTTGACAACTTAATCCAATCGGTTTTTGATAATTTACCCGTAAAATTAACTTTAATTCCGAGTCTTTGCGCCTCATCTTTTAATTCTTGAAGACAATCTTCTTTGTCGGGCCCAATCATGGTTAATGTAGCCGTTGGATAATCTTCTTTTAATAATGCCAAAACTTTTAGTGCCATTTTAGGATTATATAAATCTGCTAAAGCCCTAACCCACAAAAGATTTGGCTGGATATTTTCTCTATGCTTAAACTCATAATTTTGAACCTCGAAAGTATTTGGAATAAAAATAATATTACTATAGCCATTTTCTTGAAATCGAGATTTCAAATAGTTAGAAGGTGCAACGTTTATATGGGCATTCTTAAAAATTAACTTAGTTAAAAACGGTGCACTTTTTAATCTGTTTAGCAAATCACCACCATGTAAAAAAGGAATGTATTTTATTCCTCTAAGTCTTGCAATTTGACTGCAAAAAAAGGCATACCAAAAAGCTTTGGTACTATAGGTATCGATTATAATGTAGCTTATGTTTTTTTCTAACAGACAGGTTTGCATCATCTCAAACATTCTAACAAAAAAATTCAATTTATTAGAAACAGAAACTACTTGGTAACCGATTTCTGAGAATTTTTCTGAAAGTGTTTCAACGGTTGTTGCATTAATTCCGTGAATACTTAATTTATTCCCTATGTACAACAGTTTCATTTTCTTGAGTAAATTTTACATTTAACAATGATAATGCATACACAAAAGCAGGAGCTGCTAATCGCATAGCTGCGTGATTGATAGTTAAGGCCCAAAAAACAACAAATGAAATAATAAAAATGTTTCTTGTGTTTGCTAAAAATCGGAATAAAGGAGTGGTTACTAAAATTATAAATGCAAAAATTCCAAACATTCCGTGTTCGGCTACCATTCTAGTAATTTCGTTATGAGAAGCTGCTTCAATACCTGTTAATTCTTCTCGATACTCCTTATTTTTACCAACTCCAACACCTAGAAATGGATTCTCCATGAACATTTGTATTTCGGTACTCATCAAAGTTTCTCTACCTGAAAGTTGACTCTCTTTTTCGACTCCTGAAGCATTTTTGTTAGCATAACGTTTATCAATCATTCCACCTGTTTCTTGGGAACTATATTCCCAAATAGCCGCACTTAGAATTAAGCCTATTATTCCGTAAAAAATAAGTCTCATTTTAGCTTGTGCATTTAAAATAAAAAAAGTAGAAATTGACAAAAATCCAATCATGGCTAGTCCTGTCATTACTCCTCCTCGAGAAAAAGTAACAATAGCCCTATAGGAAACTATAACTAATAATATCGTATTAACAGCTGTAGTTAATTTGTCTTTAGAGTTTAACAAAAGTTGGACAAAAAATAAAAACATTCCTAATCCCAAAATGGTAGACACCTGATTGGGTCCATATCCTCCTGAAGCTTCAAAATTGGATTGTGTATTGGTCACTACATCTTTTACACTTGGAGTGAAAAGAAAAATATAAGTAGTTGTCGTAGCAATTGGCAAAGTCATTGCAATCAAAACTTGTTTCAATTGTTGAAAAGAGATGTCTCTAGCCATACAGTAAATTGCACTTACCCCCAGACATACCGGACCTGAAATGTTAAAGGCAATTGCTTTTCTTACATTTGTATCAAATCGCAAGTTATTTACTCCTACAAATATTCCGGGCAACAATAACAAAATAAAAAAGAAATAAATTACCGAACTTTTTTTTATGCCGTCGTAAAACATTCCCACAACCATAAAAATCATTATAGAGTATTTTGCATATTCTGTAATGTGCATGCCGTTTGTCATTCTAAAAAAAACTTCAATTCCAGTAATGTAGGCAGCTACCTGCAAAACTTCTAAATTTCTATTTTTATTTTTTATTACATACCAAAGTCCTCCACCAAAAACTATTAAAGAATATAACTTTGTAAGTACTGGCAATAAAAAGCATATTACACCTAAAATAATGTGTAATAAAATTAATTTTAAATATTTATTTCCAAAATTAGTTTCCATTTATTAAACCGAAATATTTTTTAAAAACCGCATTATTTGTATAATCATTTTCAATTGTAACTTTTAGATTTCCTCCCAATGTAACTCTTAGATTATTGTCTTCGATTAATGTTGATAAAGATGATACAAATTTGCTAAAATCATCTACTTCAACTAGAATTCCATTATCGTTATTTTTAATAATTTTTGGTATTTCCCCAACTGAGGTAGCAATCACTGGCAATCCATGAATTCCATATTCTAACAAAGCAACAGGTAATCCTTCCGATTTAGAAGTTAAAATACCTATTGTTGACTGTTTCAAAATATTTGAAATATCTTCCTTTGTACCGTATAAAAATAAATTTGTGTGTAAATTAAGTTCCTTAATTTTTTGTTTCAATTGACTTGAATACTCATCTTGAAAATCTTTTCCAATTAAATGAAATGTCCAATCAGGATATCTCTGCACAATATTTTCAGCAATTTTTAATAAGAAAAAATGATTTTTTTGAGGCCTTAAATTTGCTAATAAAACTATTCTCTTTTCTTCTTTACCCAAAAGCTCTGTCGATACATTAGAAAAAATATTTTCTTCTATTACAAAATTTGGTAAATAAGAAACTTTATCACAATTCAATTTCTTCTCACTCCATTTTTTTAATTGTTCATTTACTGCAATAATATTTGAGAAAAAATATGAAAATATTGAAAGTACCAAACTACTTCTTTCATTCAAAAACTCACTATTTCCATAATGATCGTGCCAAACAACTTTTACTTTAGGATAAGTTAATTTTACCAAAACAGCCCAAAAAAATGAAGAACTGTGCGCATGGATAAATTGTACCTTATGTTGAATACAAAATTTTCTCAGTTTGAAAAAAGCTCGAACATCATAATTATTTTTTTTATTTAAAAAACTATACTGCACTTCTTTTTCTAATTGCTCTTTTAAAACACCTTCTTTTCTGGTTGCAATTAACCCTGAAAAAGCAATTTTATCTGTTAATGCATTGGCATAATTAACAGCCATACGTTCTGCTCCTCCAGGTTCTAGACTATCTATTAATTGA
>JACXVH010000321.1 GCA_014763515.1 Flavobacteriaceae bacterium | reverse complement strand
AAGCCAAAAATAATGAGTAAGTTAGCTTTAATAATTAAAAGAGAGTTTATTGCAAAAGTTCGTAATAAATCTTTTATTGTAATGACTTTTTTAAGTCCGCTTTTATTTGTTGGAATGGGAGTTCTTATTGGATATTTGGCCTCAATGAATAAAGATTCTGTAACTAAAATTGCTATCTATGATGAAGTAGGATATTTAAAAAGTGATTTTAAAAGCGATCAATTTACGCAATATACCGATTTGTCTCTAATGCCATTCGAAGTTGCAAAAGATACCGCAAGTAAAAGTTATGCAGGTTTATTATTTATTCCAAAAGTAGATTCTATTCAACAATTAAAGGAAAAAGTAGAATACATTTCAGAAGATAGCCCAAGTATTGAGTTTATTTCTGATGTGGAAACAGTTATCGATTCAGCTTTAACTACAGATAATTTAAAAAAACTAGGTTTTGATGCCGGAAAAATAGAATCGGCAAAAGTAAACTCATCATTAAAATTATCGAAATTCTCTGGTGGAGAAAGTTTAAAAGGATTAAATGAAATAAAAGTAGCAATTGGCGGAATAATGGGTTACCTTATTATGATGTTCATTATCATTTATGGAAATTTCGTAATGCGAAGTGTTATTGAAGAAAAAACAAATCGTATTATAGAAATTATTATTTCATCCGTTAAACCTTTCCAATTGATGATGGGTAAAATTATAGGGAATTCACTAGCTGGAATTTTACAATTTTTAATTTGGGTTGTCGTTGGATTAGTTTTAATGTTTGTCGCTCAAAATTTCTTCGGACTTCAAATGGGTTCTGGAGCAGTAAATCCAGAATCAGTTCAAATGGCTCAACAATCAGCCGATTTTTCAAAATTACAATTGTATATTACAGAAATAATGAATTTACCAATTGCCTTAATGGTCGTTTCTTTTGTTATTTATTTCATTGGAGGCTATTTTTTATATAGTTCATTATATGCAGCAATTGGTGCAGCAGTCGATTCTGAAACTGATTCGCAACAATTTTTATTGCCTATCATTATGCCATTAATGCTAGCGGTTTATATTGGTTTCTTTACAGTAATTAACGACCCTCATGGAACAGTCGCAACAGTATTTTCAATAATTCCATTTACGTCGCCAATTGTTATGTTAATGCGTATTCCATTTGGAGTTCCAGTAT
This sequence comes from Flavobacteriaceae bacterium, assembly GCA_014763515.1. Lineage (GTDB taxonomy): Bacteria > Bacteroidota > Bacteroidia > Flavobacteriales > Flavobacteriaceae > Flavobacterium. The sequence continues at coordinate 535 of JACXVH010000321.1, read as the reverse complement.
GGCAACTTATTTTGTCTATGGTATTATTATTTGCTACCTTTACTTTTGTAGTTTGGTTTGCATCTAAAATTTACCGAGTAGGTATTTTAATGTATGGGAAAAAACCAACTTGGGGTGAATTGTTCAAATGGTTGAAATATTAAGAAATGAGAGAAGATATAATAGACTTTCTAACCTTTAAATTAATTGATACAGAATCTATTGATTTTACAGTCTATCAATTAATTTTGTTGCTGTTTGCATTGTTTTTTACGGGTTTCATTTTAAAGTTTATTAGAAAAATTGTTACTAGAAAGCTTCCAATAGAAGATCAAAATAAGTTCATTAGTTTATTTCAATTTGCCAAGTATATCGTATATGTACTTGTTATCATCTTTACTTTAGATGCATCGGGAGTTAACATGAACGTTTTTTTAACAGCTTCTGCTGCGTTATTTGTTGGTATTGGTTTTGCTTTACAAACATTTTTTCAAGATATCATTTCCGGAATTTTAATGATTTTAGACCAATCTCTTCATGTAGGTGATATTATTGA
>JACXVH010000320.1 GCA_014763515.1 Flavobacteriaceae bacterium | reverse complement strand
TTAAAAGAGTGGAATCCTGAAGTAGAGAAAAATGGTTTAAAAATTGGACAAGATTTAATTGTTTCTAAGACTTATAAACCTACATCGGGAGTCGACTATTCTGAAGTGCAAGAAGTTAAACATTCTACTTCGGTTTCTACGCATGTTGTAAAAACTCAAGAAACATTATATAGCATTTCTAGAAAATACGGTGTTTCTGTAAATGAGTTAGAAAGTTTAAATCCTCAAATTAAAGATGAAGGTTTGAAAATAGGTGATACTATTAAGATTAAAAAAGAAAATCAAATTGCCGTAACTCAAATAAATAACGATGAAAATTTATACATCGTAAAACCAAAAGAAACGCTTTTTAGTATTTGTAAACAGTTTAATATTTCAGCTTCAGATCTTATTAGTTTAAATCCTGAATTAAATTATGGTCTAAAAGAAGGAATGAAATTAAAATTGCCTTCAGAAATTAAGATAGAAAATACTTTTGCAGTTGAAAAACCTAAGGCAAATCTTTTAAATAGTATCGATTATACTACTCAAAAGGAATTAGTATTATTAATTCCATTTAATATTTCTAAAATACAAGCCGACTCTACAAAGTCTATTAAAGATTATATCAAGAATAGTAAGTTTTTAAATCTTACGCTAGATTTTTATTCTGGTGCATTAGTAGCGATAGATTCTGCTAAGAAAATGGGATTACCTGTGAATATTAAAATTTTAGATGTTGAAAGTTCTAAAAATTCATCTAATATTTCTCAAATAATTTCAGCTAATAATTTTTCTAATGTAGATGCGGTTATTGGGCCATTTGTTAATTCTCATGCTGAGACTACAGCTCAATTATTGTCGAAATATAATATTCCTGTTATTTCGCCACTATCAAAAGAGTTAAGCAAGCCTTATGATAATTTATTTAATGCAGTACCAACGCAACAAACAATAGTAAGAAAGCTATTCGAATATTTAAATACGAAAAATGGCAATATTGTAGCAGTTATTAGTGCTAAGAAAAATGCATCTAAAATACTTTTAGAATCGCAATATTCTTATGTTAAATTCCCCGATGTTGATGATAAAGGAAGTGTAACATATGAAACACTAAAGGCTAAAATGGTTCCAGGTAAAAGGAATTTTGTAATTCTAGATTCTGAGAAGTCGAGCCAAATTATGTCGGTTTCAACAATTTTAATGAAATTAAAAGAAGAGTTCGATTTGCAATTAGTGGTATTTGAATTATACGATTCATTAAACTATGAAGAAATTAACATGCAAAATTTAGTCGATCTTCAACTATTATACCCTTCCTATACAAAAGAGCCTTATCGTTTAGAAGATAAAGTTACTATTGAAAAATTAAGAACTGCAAATGGAGTATATCCTAATGTGTATACAACAAAAGGTTTTGATGTTACTTTCGATACTTTATTAAGAATTTGTCAGCCAGAAGGTTTTGTGAAATCAGTCGAAGAAGTAGCGACTGAAGGTGCCGAAAATGGTTTTAATTATGTGAAAGAAAATGGAGTTTGGATGAATGATGCCATTTATATTCAGTATTACGATTCGGATTTTACAGTAAAACAAGCCAATTAATTTCTTGTGTTATAAATGACAGATAAAGAAGAACTTATAAAATTAGCAAATACCAAAATGCCCTTCGGAAAATACGAAGGGCGTTTTATTATAGATTTGCCCGAATATTATTATAAAATTAGCAAATACCAAAATGCCCTTCGGAAAATACGAAGGGCGTTTTATTATAGATTTGCCCGAATATTACATAGTTTGGTATAAACAAAAAGATTTTCCAAAAGGTAAGTTAGGAGAACAATTGGCACTTGTGTACGAAATAAAGTTAAATGGCTTAGAAGATCTAATCAGAAATTTAAAAAAAATGTGAATAACTATTTTTTTTAACCAATAATTTAGGTTTCATTTTTATTATTTTTGAATATTAACCTATAAACTAAAAACATTTTATTATGGAAAAAAAAGAACAAGATTACAACGCATTTGATTGGTGGAAAAAAGTAGTTATTAATAACTATGCAAATTTTGAAGGTAGAGCTAGAAGAAAAGAATATTGGTACTTTGTACTTGTTAATGTCATTTTTAGCTTTAGTTTAGGATTAGTCAGTGGCTTTGCCGGATTAACTTTTGGACCTGGAGGTGAAAGTGGTATTTTAGATAGTGTATATTCGATAGGTGTATTGGTTCCATCTATTGCAGTTGGTATTAGAAGAATGCATGATGTAGGAAAAAGTGGATGGTATATTTTAATTCCAATTTATAATATTATTTTAGCTGCAACTGAAGGAGATAATAATCGAAATGAATATGGTGAAAACCCTAAAGGTTCAAATTCTGAAATAAATGAAATTGGAGTTTCAGAATAACATTCACAAAATTAATAC
>JACXVH010000025.1 GCA_014763515.1 Flavobacteriaceae bacterium | reverse complement strand
TATTCCAATTCAAGCAGCTATCGGAGCTAAAATTATTTCTCGTGAAACTATTAAAGCACTTCGTAAAGACGTAACGGCTAAATGTTATGGTGGAGATATCTCTCGTAAACGTAAATTATTAGAAAAACAGAAAAAAGGTAAAAAACGTATGCGTCAAGTTGGAAATGTAGAAATCCCTCAAGAAGCATTTATGGCCGTTTTAAAATTGAACGATTAAAAATACAAAAAGCTGTTTCAAAATTAGAAATTTCTGTCATTTTGAATTAATTTCAAAATCTAAATTTTAAATATTTAGAATCTGAAACTAGTTCAGATTAACATCAAGGTTTTTGAAACAGCTTTTTTTTATGTTTTATAAACTTATTTATCCGTGATACACTCTAGAAAAAACTATTTTTCCATCTTTAATTTCTAAAACTTCAGCTACTAACATATCTTCTTCACCAGCAACTTGTCTTGTATATTCCATAAAAACACGATCGGTGTTAGCTGTTAAACTTGTTACCTTATAATGCAATGTTGGCAACCTATCAAAGGCATCTTGTCACCACACATACATAGCTTCCTTTCCAATTATTAATCCATTTGTTTCTGGTTGTCGGATTTTTAATTTTGGACTAAAATGTTGTGCTTCATCATCATATAAATCTAACAATTTATCGAGATTTTTAGTATTAAAGGCATCAAACCATTTAATAGCTATTTGTTGTAATTGATTCGACATATAAAATCTATTGTGTAAAATTAAAAAAGACACAAAGAGTAAATTCGATGTGCCTGTTTTTCTTTATGAAGTTTTTATTAAATATTCTTTAGATTTATTACTTCTTGTTCTGTTAAAAAACGCCAATTGCCTCTTGGTAAATTCTTTTTGGTTAAACCTGCAAAAGTAACTCGGTCTAATTTAATAACATTGTAATCTAATTCTTCAAAAATCTTACGAACAATCTTAACATTTGCCGTTTTCATTTTAACTCCGATTTCTGATTTAGCTTCATTTTCGATATAATCGATTTCTTCTACGAAGATTTTGTGATCGTCGATGTATAAACCGTTTTTTACTTTCTCTAAATCTTCGTATTTTAAATTTTTATCTAAGCTTACATGATATAATTTAGACGAACGTTGGTTAGGACTTGTGAATTTTTTAATTACTTCGGTATCATTTGTAAACAACAACAATCCAGTGGTTGTTTTATCCATTCTACCAACAGGCTGTAATTTTACATTAGCAGCATTTTTTACTAATGATAATACATTTTCATTACTTCTAACGCCGTCAGCTGAAGTTGAAAAGTTTTTTGGTTTGTTTAATAAAACATAAACTTTCTTTTCAGGGGTAATCGTTGCTCCATCAAATTTAACTACATCGCCAGGTTTTACCCTGTAACCCATTTCGGTTACTACTTCGCCATTTACCATTACATTCCCACTTTGAATGTAAATATCAGCTTCTCTTCTACTACACATTCCAGAGTTTGAGATATAACGATTTAAACGAATATCATCTGATGCTGGTTTCGCTTTTGGTTGTGCAGATTTATTTTCATTTCTTGAAAATCCAGATGAATTACTTCTTACAGGTGCATTACCTCTAGAATGACTTGTTTTTTTATAACCACCTTGTCTTCCTGAACCTGGATTTCTTTTATCATTGCCTTGATGACGTGACATATCTTTTATTTTTTTGCAAAGATATAACTAATAAGTTGAAAGTAATTTTTTTCCGTGAATTAAAACCTGAGGTTCAATTAATGTAATACAAAAAACACCACTTACAATAATCAATTTAAGTAAAAAATGAAGTTTTACATACTCTTCTTTAGTAACAGATTTCCATAATTTAATTAGGAAAAAAATTAGAACAATTAAGCTAATGTAAAAGTAAATATCCATATACCCTACATTATAAACATCGGTTAAAAAATAAATTGGAATAATAGTAGAACAGGTAAAAAAGGTAATAATGGTTTTTGCAATATTTTCACCAAATATAACCGGAATTGTTTTATAATTATTTGCTAAATCGCCTTCAATGTTTTCTAAATCCTTAATGAATTCTCGTATTAAAATCAACAGAAATAAAAAGGTAGCATGTGCAAAAATAACATGATAGAAATTTTTAAAATGCATGAGTACTGCAAAGAATGGTAAAACTGCTAAAACAGCTGCTGTTAAATTTCCAATTAATGGATATTTCTTAAGCTTATGAGAATAAAACCAAATTAAGAAAATATAAACAGAAAAAAATAAAACTGCTCGCCATGAAATTAAACTTGCTAATGCCACCACAAAAAAATTGACTGCAAAATATACTTTTAACTTAGTGGATTGACTTACTAATCGATCAATCATCGCTTTTTTAGGACGATTGATTAAATCTTTTTTAGCATCGTAAAAATTATTGATAATATAACCTGATGCGATACAAAGAGTTGACGCTAAAACCAAAACAAGTAATCGCCAATCTAACACAATTGATAGCGCTGATTTTTCTGGCGCTAAAATAAATATAGCCGATAAATATTGAGCTAATGCAATAACCCAAATATTGTATCCTCTAACTACAGAGAAAAAACTGAAGATTTTAGTAAGTAATAATTTTGATTTTCTAGTTAACATTTAACTTAGAAATTATAAACAACTTCTAATTTATACTCTTTTAAAGATTGTTTAGCTTTTTCTAAATCTTGTGTAAAGCCTAAGATGTAGCCACCTCCACCAGAACCACAAAGTTTCAAGTAGTAATCATTACTTTCAATTCCTTTTTGCCAAACTTGGTGAAATTGCTCAGGAATCATAGGTTTAAAGTTATTCAAAACAACTTTAGAAAGTTTTTTAGTATTCTCAAATAAAGATTTCACATCACCGTTAAGGAAATTCTCCACACAAGCATCGGTATATTTGATAAATTGAGATTTTATCATATTACGAAAACCTTGATCTTTTAAGTTTTCCATAAAAATATTTACCATTGGAGCTGTTTCTCCTACAATTCCAGAATCAATTAAGAAAACGGCTCCTTTTCCTTGTTTACTTTGGCTTGGAATTCCAGTTGGTTCAATATTATCTTTTGAGTTGATTAAAATTGGTAAACTTAGATAACTATTTAACGGATCTAAACCAGAACTCTTTCCGTGGAAAAACGATTCCATTTGTCCGAAAATAGCTTTTAGTTGTAATAATTTTTCGCGAGTTAAGTTTTCTAAAACTGTAATTTTATTCAAAGCGTATTTATCATAAATAGCTGCCACTAAAGCACCGCTACTTCCTACTCCATACCCTTGAGGTATACTAGAATCGAAGTACATTCCATGAGCAACGTCTTGTTTTAAAGTATCTATATCGAAAGTAACTAATTCAGGTTGTTCACTTTGTAATTTTTCTAAATAGTCAGCAAAACGCATCAAACTTTCGTTAGATTTTTTTGCGTTATCTGAAAGGTTATCGCCTTTTTTTAAAGCACCTTTATAAAAGTTATATGGAATTGAAAGCCCTTTAGAATCTTCAATAATTCCGTATTCTCCAAATAATAAAATCTTCGAATAAAATAATGGTCCTTTCATATTTTTCTTAATTCACAATTAATAATGAATAATTGATAATTATTTTTTTGATGTATTAATTATACTTATTAGTAACTTTAATATTTCAACATTCTTATTTTTTATACTTTGAAACTCTTCAACTGATAAGTATTTAGTCTCAAATAACAAATCTAACCAATATTCTGTTTCATTTGCTTCCTTTAAAGCAATTGACATTTTATGAATGAAATCTGCTTTACTTTGTGCATGTTCAGCTTCTCTAACATTTGCTCCAATTGATGTTCCTGAACGCAACAACTGTTTTGATAAACCAAATTCTTTATTCTCAGCTAAATTCTTATAAAGATAAACTATTTCTTTTGCAAATTCAAACGTTTTATCTTTAATAATATTTTTCTTTTCCATTGTCATTATTAATTATCCATTATCCATTGTTAATTAACAAATGACTTCCATTGCCAATTTGGTCGCAAATATACTGCTCGTTTTGACAATAGCCAACTAATTCATTCTTAATAAATTGTAAAACTTTTTCTTTTACATTTTCTGGATATAAAACATGAACATTCGCGCCTGCATCTAACGTAAAACAAACGGGTGTTGCAGTTTCATTTCTAAACTTCCAAATTTTATTGATAATTTCAAGTGTATTTGGCTTCATTAAAATAAAATAAGGCATCGATGTCATCATCATAGCATGAAGTGTTAGTGCCTCACTTTCAACTATTTTGATGAATTCTTCCAGATTTCCTTCTTTTAAAATCTGTTTTATTTGTGTTAGATTTTCGTGAGCTTGTCCAAAACGTTTTTCAGCAAATGGATGATTGTACATTAAATTATGCCCAACAGTACTTGAAACTTGTTTTTCACCTTTGTCGACTAATAGAATCGTGTCTTGATAATTTTGAAAACTTGTATGTAACTCTGAATACTCAACGCCAAATAAATCTGAACTATCACTATTTTGATGTTCGCCCCAAATCACTACTTCCCCTTTTACGCTTCTACATGCACTCCCACTTCCTAAACGCGCTAAAAAAGAAGCTTTTTTAAAGAAATAATCATCTGTAATTTCTGGATTTAATGCTTTCTCTAAACTCATTACATTCATTGCTAAAGCAGCCATTCCGGAAGCAGACGATGCGATGCCCGAACTGTGTGGAAAAGTATTTTCCGACTCGATAATAATGTGATAATTTTTTAAATAAGGGCAAAATACTTCAATGCGCTCAAAAAACTTTTGAATTTTCGGCTTAAAATCTTCTTTCTTTTGTCCTTCAAAATAAAAATCAAATGAAAAATCGTCTTTATTATCCTTTTTAGTGAATGACACTGATGTAATTGTCTTACAATTGTTCAATGTGAAACTTATCGATGGATTAGCCGGAATTTGCTTTTCTTTTTTTCCCCAATATTTTACCAACGCAATATTACTTGGTGCTGACCAACTAAAACTTGCTTTTTCTATTGGATCGTATTTTAAAACTTCAAAATCTTTTTCTGAATACATATTGAAAATTTTAGGCAAAAATACCAATTATTCGTTACTTTGTTACTTGAAAAGTACATTATGAATAAATATATAAGAATAGCAGTTCTAGTTTCGCTTTGTTTAATTGTTGGCTACATGGGTAGTATTTTCACACAAATGTCCATCAATGATTGGTATCCTACATTAAAAAAACCTTTTTTTAATCCTCCTAACTGGGTCTTTGCACCAGTTTGGACAACTTTGTATGTTCTTATGGGAATTTCGGGAGGTATTGTATGGAATGAAATTTCTAAGCAACCTGAAATTGTAAAAAAAGGACTCTTGTTTTTTATATTTCAACTGGTACTTAATTTAATTTGGTCTTATCTGTTCTTTGGTTTAAAAAACATCTTACTCGCATCTATTGAAGTTGTCTTGCTTTGGTTATTCATATATGAAACTTTTGCAGTTTTTAAAAAAATAAATCGCAAGGCAAGTTTATTGTTAATCCCTTACTTAGCATGGGTGGGATTTGCCAGTATTCTTACAATTTCAATCTATATTTTAAACTAATTATTTAAAATTTAGAATATAAAATTATTTTTTTGTTAATTTTTTATATTTTTGATAATAATCGAAATGTAAAGCTATGACAAAAAAAGTACTTTACTTTTTATTTTTTCTATCTACACTCATCATCGGAACTTGGGCTCAAAGCAGCTTTTGTTGTTCAAATAATAATCAAAAAACTATTAATACCACTATAGAAAACAATAGTAGTATCAATAATGAAAAGGTGAAAGAAATCATTTTACCAGTTGATTCTAAAACTGAAGAAATCTCGCCCTCTTCACCTATTGAAAAATGGGAAAAAATTAAATCGGAAATAAATAACAACCCTGTTCGATTATACTTTAATACAGGTAAATCTGAGATTGACTTTTCAAAAAGTGAAGTTGATGGAATTCAAAAAATAATCGAATACATCAATCATGTTGAAAATAGTAAAATACTCATTACAGGGCATTCCGATAACACCACTGGTCCTAATAACACAAATCAATTTTACTCTATTAAGCGTGCAGAATTCGCAAAAAACTACTTGGTAAGTTTAGGTGTAGATTCATCAAAAATTATTATTGAATCTAGAGAAGATAAAGAACCTATAGCAAATAATGACAATGAAGAAGGGAGAGCTAAAAATAGAAGAGCAGAAATATTAATTAAATAATCATTAACTAATCTACTAACAAATGAGCATTCCTTGTATTTTAATCCCTTTATTGGTTGGACTTATAAGTGTAGTATTAGGCTACTTTTTTGGGAAGATAGGTAATAATAATTCAAAAGAAGAACTCATCTCATTGCGTGACGACTTGAATAATTATAAACGTATGAATTCGCAATTGAGGTTAGATTTAGAAAAAATGAGAAACCAACAAGGAGGTAAAGAAAACCGAATTGAAGTCAACTCAGAAAGTACATTATCAATTGAAACAAATTTGGTTTTTGATGCTTCTTATGCAAAAATGATTTTTGGAAAAAAAATTAATGAAAATGACTTTAAAGTAATTGAAGGAATTGGTCCGAAAATTGAAGAATTATTTAAAACCTCTGGAATTCTTACTTGGAAAGCGCTTTCAGAAACTTCAGTAGACCGATGCAAAGAGATTTTAACAAAGGCTGGCGATCGATTTCAATTTCATGATCCTGGTACTTGGCCTAGACAAGCAAAACTAGCTTTTGAAGGAAAATGGGATGAACTTAAAGAATGGCAAAATACACTAGAGGGTGGAAGAGAAAAATAAAAATCGGCATAAAGCCGATTTTTTTTATATGTTTTGAGAAACTATAAAACCAGTTGTCCAAGCATTTTGAAAATTAAATCCACCAGTAATAGCATCAATATTCAAAACCTCACCAGCAAAATATAAATCAGGCAATATTTTACTTTCCATTGTTTTAAAATTAACTTCTTTCAAATCAACCCCACCAGCAGTTACAAATTCTTCTTTAAATGTACTTTTTCCGTTTACTTGAAATTGTCCATTTGTTAATTGTTCTGATAATATTGTGAGTTGTTTTTTAGACAAATCTGCCCATTTTGTAGTTAAATTTATATTAGAAGCAGCAAGTAAAGATTCCCACAAACGCTTTGGAAAATCAAATGGGCAAAACTTATCGACTTGCTTCTTTGCATTTTCTAATTTAATACTATTTAATGCGTCTAATGCTTCTTCAAAATTAAAATCTTTGAGCCAATTTACTTGAATGGTAAAATGATAATTCAAATCAAAAAGTTCTCTTGCTCCCCAAGCAGATAATCTAAGAATTGCAGGTCCACTCATTCCCCAATGTGTAATAAGTAATGGTCCTGAAGCTTTTAAATTCGTTCCTTTTACTTTTACAGACGCATTTGCACTAACTCCCATCAAATTCTTAATGCGTTCGTCTTTAATATTAAAAGTAAACAACGATGGAACTGGAGAAACAATCGAATGTCCTAATTCAGATAAAAAGTCCCAAATTTTAGTGTTACTTCCAGTCGCTACAACAGTTTTTTTACAAGCAAAAATATCCGAAGTTGTTTCAATTTTCCAAAAATTATTTGAAGGAAATAATGATTTAACACTTTGGTTCGTTAATACGTCTATTTTTTTATTTCTTGCTTCTTCTAAAAAACAATCGATTATGGTTTGAGAAGAGTCTGTTATAGGAAACATTCTTCCATCTTCTTCAATTTTAAGTTCAACGCCTCTCTTATCAAACCATTCAATAGTATCTCCTGAACAAAACTGATGAAAAGGCCCTCGTAATTCTTTTTCTCCTCTTGGGTAAAATTTTGCTAAATCATTTGGAATAAAACAAGCATGAGTTACATTACATCTTCCACCTCCTGAAACTTTAACTTTTGTTAAAACTTCTTTCCCTCTTTCTAAAATACCAACTTTATAACTTGGATTTTTTTCCATTATATTAATGGCAGCAAAGAAACCTGCTGCTCCACCACCAATAATTATTATATCATATTTTGAATTCATATTCGATCAGGGAAATCAGAGATTATTCCATCAATTGGAAATCTTTTTACATGTTCTATATCAACTATTTCATTAACTGTCCAGGTATTAATTTTAAAGCCGCTATTTTTAGCATTTAAACAGCTTTCTTCAGTTAATAAAGAGAAATGAGGATGAATTGCTTCTGCGTCAATTTTAGACGCAATTTCAATAGCTTGTTCCAAACTAGCTTGTGTTAAAACAGCAAGATTATAATCTTTACTCAATTTAGAAAATGCTTCTAATTCTTTTAATTGAAAACTGGAAATTAAAAAATTAGCTTTATCATAATTTCTTTTACTGCAAAATTCTTCTAATAATTCATACGTTAGTAAAGCTGTATTTTCTCCCTTTAATTCAATATTCAGCCAACATTTATTGTAAGTCAATTCTAAAACTTCATGAAGAGTAGGAATGCAGTATTTATCTTTAATTCTTAATTGCTTTAATTCTTCTAAAGAAAAACTAGATATTGGCCCTAAAACATTTGTGAGCCTATCTAAAGTGAAGTCATGAAAAACAACAACTTCTCCAGAAGCACAAACATGTACATCTAATTCAATTCCATCAGCATCTAAATCAATAGCTTTTTGAATTGATTCGAGTGTGTTTTCGACTATATATCCCGATGCTCCTCTATGTGCAATTTTATAAAACATTCCTACAAAGATATAATAGTTTCAGTTTTTGGTCGTTTAATTTTGTAAAGAATAAAATTTGAAAACATGAAAAAGATCTTTATTGTAACTATTGCCCAACTTTTTATGATGTGTAGTTCAACAAGTTCAAGCAAATTTCAAACTAGAGATGATTTTGCGAGTGCCAGTGAAAACTATATAAATTCTTTTTTGAAGAGTAAAAATGCTTTTGAAGAAAACAAAAGTGTTATTATTTTAACTCAAGGTTTTAAAGGAGAAAAAATAACCGCTACCCAAAATTCAAAAACTATTTATTCTCAATATCCCATTACAAATTTGAAAAGGCAGTATGCTGCAAGCTTTGCATTTGACAATCAATCTCTTATAACAATCTTTGATAATTTTACTAAAGAAGAAATTGTCATAGAACCAAAAGACGCTAGCAAACATAAATATATTTATGTTATGAAAAAGCATGAAGACAACAAAAGCGTTTTTAAAGTAACCTTAAGTAACACACTACGATCATTAAAATAAAAAAGGGCTTCAAGATGAAGCCCTTTTTTTAATCTTATTTAGAAAAATTATTTCTTAATTACTTTTTGAGTATAAGATAAATTATCAGCATTTACTTTTAAAACATAAATACCAGCTGCTAATGAACTAATGTTAATAGATTTCTCATTAGAAAAATTAGCTTCATTTTGCGATAATACTTTTTGACCTTTAACATCGTATAACTCAACATTCATATTACCACTAAAGTCTTTAACATTAATTATTAAAATATCAGTCGCTGGATTTGGATAAACAGTTACTAAATTAGTTTTAACAAATCCATCAGAATGTAAAGGCTGACTTGTAAATTGTCCAGAGAAAATTCCTCTTCCATAAGTAGCAGCATAAACAACATTATCATTTCTTAAATCAAGATCTGTAACTTTTACATTACTCATACCATTGTAAGATTGATTCCATGTTGGAGAAGCAGCACTAAAGTTATTAGTATACCAAACACCAAGTTCTGTTCCAATGATTACTTCATCAAGGTTTAATGGATTTTGTAAAATACATTTTACTGGTATATCAGGTAAATTACCTTCTTTATTTGACCAAGTAGCTCCACCATCTGCAGAATACCAAACGCTAACAACATTATAGTTGTGCATTGTTACAAAAATATCGTTTTCTGTTTGACCATATTCAACATCTGAAACACTTCCAACAAAACTTGGTCCTGTTATTTCAGACCATGATGGAAACAAATTTGCCCCTGTTATTTTTATTAGCTTTCCTAATCTTGTCCCCACAAGAAGTGTGGTAGAAGTCGTCGTATATGGCGAAACCGCAAATGCTGTCGGGGCTGCTGTTAAGAATGTTGCATTTGTTAAAGAAGTTTTATTAACAGTTCCTGTTTTTAAATTTTTATATCTTCTAATTGCAGGAGAAGTAGCTGAGTAATCAGCATAAAGAATATCTAAATTAGAATCTAAAACCATTGGCGCAATAAATGCTCCATTTGAAGCGCTTTCTGAATTTATTGTTCTAACAGTAAACGGTGAAACCATTAATCTGTAATTAACAGAACCATTGTAAACATAATTAGAAATATAGTACTTGTCACTACCTTGATCCATCATTGTAAATGCACCATCCCCACTTTGAGATCTAACACTTCCATTAATACCAGTACTTACATTTTCGAAATACTGTGTTCCATTATCTTGAGCACCAGCTGCAAAGTAATCTCCTGATGAAAGTCCACTTACAGCAGCTGTTGGAGCAACACCAACACTGTAGAACTGGGTAATATTTAACCCGTTATTTCTAGCTGAAATTGCTGTACTTGAAGTAGAAGCTCCAGATAGATTTGTTGAATAATAAACACCCCCATCATTTCCAAAAACAGCTGCATTTGAATTTGTAGGATGAAAAGCGATTCCATGCTGATCTGAGTGAACAATAGATTGACCCGATGAATATGCATATGACCATGAAGACATTTTTGCCCATGAAGAACCGCTATTTGAGGTTCTATGTAAATTAATACCTCCTATGTATGCAACATTGTCATTTGAAGGGTCAACTTTAATTACTAAATCATAAAATGCTTGACCTCTACAAAAATCAGTTGTAGTAATATCTCCATCACTTGCTGGTTCAGAAAGTTGAGAAATCGAACCAAAACCATTATTCGTTAAATAAATATCTGGCTCATTTGAAGCGTCATCTTCAACTAGAACATATACTTTATTCTCGTTTGTCATAGATGGAGCAATTTGAGTTCTATCACCACCAGGAATACTGTATGTTAAATTAAAATTAGTTCCATCTGTAGATGAAAAAATAGTTCCTCCACCTTCTCCATAAACAAAGCTACTTGTAGTGGACATCCATAACTTATTGTTTGCTCCAATTTCTAAATCATTTGGGCAATATTTATAGCCTCCTGAGGTTAACGGCAAAGTAACTTCAGTCCATGAAGCTCCACCATTTGTTGATTTATATAATCCATAATCTGGACCACCTAAGTATGTTATAGAGTTTGCAGAACTGTAATAACCGTCTCCAGCAGCAACAAAAATCTCAGAAACACCTCCATTATTTCTTACAACGATATCGTTGATATGTTGTTGTCCAGGTACCAATAACCCAGTAAATGTTCCTGCACCATTAATTAACGAACCATTTACTGCGCCCGTTAAAACTGCTGCTTCTAAAATGTCTCCATCTTCTTTTGAGATCATAACTGAAGGAATATTAACGCCTGTAGGTTCTGTACCTCCCATTGGAATAGGTGTGCCCGCTACATTATTCATCATAATAACTGCGACAGCACCAGCGTTTTGAGCATTTAAAATTTTCTCAACAAAAGAACATGTACCTCTTCTAATTAAAGCAATCTTACCTGTTAAAGAATTTGTAACAGGATTTGCATTACATCCTAGGGGCGTAGCATCACTTATCAACTCAATTTCAGTATTTAGGACATTATAGAATGTAGGACCAAAAGCAGTCGTAGGATAACATGCATAATTTCCAGCAATTCCTGCTGGTGAATTAATTGTAACAACAGCAGCTGATTCAAAAGTCGTAGGTCCAGAGATACCTCCAAAAACATTTGTCCAAGTATTTCCTCCATCGGTAGATTTCCATACTCCATCTCCGTTTACATCTCCACCAACATATGATTCACCAGTACCTACATAAAAAGTATTGGTATTGTTTGGGTCATAAGTAATTGAAGAAACTGATAAATTATCTGGCAAACTAACTAAAGTCCATTGTGAAGAATTATTTGTAATATCGGTGTTTTTCCATAATCCACCACTTACACCTCCAGCAAAGACTGTTTTATAAGTTGGATCATTAGGATCAAACATCACTGCTCGGACACGACCACCAACATTGTTTGGACCTCTTTCAACCCATGGGTTGTCTGATGCATCTCCTGGAGTTCTATTTAACAACGCTTGCTTTCTTTCTTCTGCTAGTTGGTTTCTCAAAGAATATAATCCTTGAATATCTGGCTTACCAGTACTTGGGTCCATAGTCAATTCCCATTCTTGCTCAAAATATTTGTTTGGAGCAAGCCCTGCCAACTTTCTTTCAGCTTTTGACATGCTTAAAGAATTTTTAAATGGACTTTGATTTAAAAATTGTTCATGCTGTTTTCTAATCTTTTCAGCTTCTAAATCAACTATTTTGTTATTCTTGATAAACTTCTTATCTAATTCTACTGCTGCGGTAGATTTAACAGAATCATCCTCTTTAATAGTTGTAGTTGACTCTGAATTTTCTAGCGTTGTACTATCAACAGCAATCTCATGCTCTTGAGTTGTAGTTTCAACTTCTGTTACAGTAGTTTCTGCTTCTTGCTTGTCTTTGCCACAAGAAAACATCAACATACTTACTACGAAAATTGTACTAAGTAATTTATTTCTCATAATTTAGGATTAAGTTAATTTGAACAAAGTTAACATTTTAGATGAAAATTTAAAATTTTTCGCAAAACTTTAACCTTTAGCACTTCCGGTTATTAAATTATATAATTGCAATGCTTTACCATCGGTTAATAGAGACACATAATGACATATATGTAAAAGTCTTTGGTAAACATCTTCTTTCTCTGATTGAAAACGTTCTGGTAAAAGTTTTAAAACTATTTTATCATAATTAGATTCGCTACCCTCAATTTTATTATTATAAGCCGAACAAAAAACATCTAACAAAACGTTTATCACTTTGTATCCAGCAACTTCTTTTTCTATTACTTCTTTACTTTGATATACGTTTTTTATACTGATTTGGATGATATCATTCATTTGAGCTTGATATTGACTTTTATCCATCAATGCAAAAGGAAATTCACCTTTTAAAATTAATTCTTCATTCTGCATAAAAACTTTTACGGCATCATTAATTAAACTTCCAATGGCTAAAGCTCTTAAATAACTAATTCGATCTTCTTTTGTTTTTAATTCATTATATTTTGTAGTATCGATATTGTTTTTTACTAATTTAATTAAGTATTCTAAAGCAAATTCTTCATCAATCAATCCAAGATTAATTCCATCTTCAAAATCGATAATAGTGTAACAAATATCATCTGCTGCTTCAACTAAATAAGCCAAAGGATGTCTTTCATAGCCTATATCATTACCTGTTTTA
>JACXVH010000319.1 GCA_014763515.1 Flavobacteriaceae bacterium | reverse complement strand
TTAGAACAAAAACCTAAAGAAATTCACATAGCAGTGGTTATTGCGGCTCCTGAAGGAATTGCTTTTTTAAATGAAAACCTTCCTGAAAACTGTCATTTATGGGTTGCCGCTTTAGACGAAAAACTAAATGAAAAAAAATACATTGTTCCTGGATTAGGCGATGCAGGTGACCTAGCTTACGGAAGTAAATTATAAGGCCATTACAAAAAAGAACACTCCAAATATAAATAATGTTATAAGGATTATTTCTTTAAGAACTTTATTTTGAAGTCCGTCAAAAAAGTTTCCTCCCATAACTGCAAGCGGAGCAAAACTAAAGAGCAAACAACTATTGTTTTTATTAGCCGATAAAACATAAATGAATACTCCAAGTACAAAAGAAAAAATTACTTTCTTAAATGAAGATTGTAAATTAAGAGGTTTTGATGCTTGGGTTAAATTCATATTGATAAAAAACAATAAAGCTACTGAAACATAAATTGACAGTGCAATATTTTGATAAACCGTTTCAAAATAGGTAAAATCGAAGCTTAAATATGATTGTTCCATTAAATGAGATAACAATTTATTATCAAAAGCAATATTTACCGCAAAAAACAAAACTGTGACTGAAAATAAAGCTATAAATGGAATCAACCAGTTTTTAAAATCTCTGGAAACGTGAAGTATTATCGAAATAAAAACTAAAAGAATATAACTAATACTCCAGAAGTGGAATAACGTCGCTACAAAAATCCAAAAAGAAGCATCAAAAATTTTTTCCTTAATGCTAATCATTGATCTTAGCGAAACTAATCTTCTTAATGCTAATAACAAAAAGAAATTAGAAATTAAAACCTCTCCGCTTTGAAATGTCTTCGGAAAAAATAACAAAAAGATAAAATATAATAATACTGCAAAGTTATTGTTCTTAGTTAAAGTGTTTCTTAGTGTAACGAAATTAACTAGTGCCAATGAAGCTACATTAACACCAAAATACACAATAAAATATGCAATGGAAATTAATCCATTACTAAACAATCCGTTAAGAAAAAAATAGGCGAATTGGGCTAGTAATAGCAATATTGCTATTATTAAATAATTTAATGGACGAGTTTTGTCAAAAATACTTGTAATCATCAGGATATTTTATATTTTTGTGGTGTAAATATAATACTTTATCAAGATGAAATCATTTTTTGAAGCTATACAATCACTTTTTGTTGATTTCTTATTCAAACCTTTTGATTGGTTACGTTCTTTAGAATTAACTGATTGGTGGACAGCTAATACAATTAATTGGATTTTTATTCTGATTTGTTGTGGTGCAATGTTATACTGGATGAAACAACTTCGTGTATTTAAATCTAATAATGAAGATGAGCAAGACACAACAGCTCATTCTTTTTTAAAATAATTTAAAAATAAAAAAGCGCTAATTAATTAGCGCTTTTTTATTTTATCTTTCATTTAGTTTTTTTACAAATCAAATCCAATATCTTTTCTAAAGTACATTTTTTCAAAATTAATTTTTGAAATACTATCGTATGATTGTGCTATCGCCTCTTTATACGTTTTTCCATAAGAAGTAACGGCTAAAACACGTCCGCCATTAGTTACTACTTCGTCATCTTTTAAAGCAGTTCCCGCGTGAAAAACTATTGAATCTTTTACAGTTTCAATCCCAGAAATAACTTTTCCTTTTTCATAATCTTCAGGATATCCGCCGGAAACCATCATAAT
>JACXVH010000024.1 GCA_014763515.1 Flavobacteriaceae bacterium | reverse complement strand
CTCTTGCTTTAAATATTTCTTTATTAAATAATAAACTAGAATTAGTTTATTTTTCAAAAGATTACAAAATGTTATTATTTTATGAAATTATACATAAAGAAAAATACTTTTTAAAAGTAATTGATTGTTTTGAAGAAAAGATTTACAAGTTTGATGTGTTATTATCAAAAATTGACATGAATGATTTTATAGTTTTTTTTAGTAACAATAATTATTTGGAAAATACTAATTTAATTCATAAGTTTAATTTTAAGGAATCAATACTTATAAAGGATAAAATAAAAAAAAATATTTTTAATAGGTGGTTTTAATAGTTATAACTCTCAATACCCGAAAGCGCGGAAATGTTTTCCGTGCAAAAAATAATATCATTGAAATATTGCTTCTCTCGTTTTAAAAAGAGATCGCAATGATAAAAAATACAACCCCTGAATTTCGTTATATAATTCACTTTCGGTAAACATAATTTTGTATAAAACAACAGAATTATGAATATTGACAAATTTAATTTTAAAAAACTACGGCTGTTACGAAAGTTTAACGGTTACACACAAGAAGAGTTTTCAAATTTACTCGGAATCTCACAATCGGCTTATGCTAGATTAGAATCTGGCTATACGCATTCTTGGGAGTCGCATTTAAAAAGAATAACTGAATTGTTAAACGTTAGTCCAGATTACTTTTTTACCAATGATGAACCTATGAACGATAGAAGAATTAGTAAATACGAGCGAGAATTACGTGAAAAATAAAACTTAATTCAAGAGCTCAGACAACATATTAAGTTTCTTGAAGGTTATAAAAACAAAAACCTACATTTTATTTAAATAAAAATCCCGAGTAAAACTCGGGATTTCTATATCTATTAAATTTCATTCATTTTGAAAGTTTCCATAAACTTAGTGGTATAATTACCAGCAACATAATCTGGTTCATCCATTAACTGTCTGTGGAAAGGAATTGTTGTTTTAATACCTTCAATTACGAATTCATCTAAAGCGCGTTTCATTTTATTAATTGCTTCTTCACGAGTTTGAGCAGTTGTAATTAACTTCGCAATCATTGAGTCGTAATTTGGTGGAATGGTATATCCAGCATACACATGCGTATCTAAACGAACTCCGTGTCCACCTGGCGCATGTAAAACCGTAATTTTACCTGGCGAAGGTCGGAAATCATTATATGGATCTTCCGCATTAATACGACATTCAATTGAGTGTAATTGTGGGAAATAATTTTTACCCGAAATTGGCACTCCAGCCGCAACTAATATTTGTTCACGAATTAAATCGTAATCGATAACTTGTTCAGTAATTGGGTGTTCTACTTGAATACGCGTATTCATTTCCATAAAATAGAAATTTCTATGCTTATCTACTAAGAACTCAACTGTACCAGCGCCTTCATATTTAATATATTCTGCTGCTCTTACCGCTGCGTCACCCATTGCTTTACGTAAATCGTCTGTCATGAACGGAGAAGGCGTTTCTTCTGTTAATTTTTGATGACGACGTTGAACAGAACAATCTCTTTCTGAAAGGTGACATGCTTTACCAAATGAATCGCCTACCACTTGAATTTCAATGTGACGCGGCTCTTCAATTAGCTTTTCCATATACATACCATCGTTTCCGAAAGATGCAGCCGCTTCTTGACGAGCACTTTCCCAAGCTTTTTGAAGATCTTCTTCTTTCCAAATGGCACGCATACCTTTACCACCACCACCGGCAGTAGCTTTCATCATAACGGGATAACCAATTTTCTTAGCTGTTTTTTTAGCATCTTCATAAGAAGCTAAAATTCCTTTTGAACCTGGAACACAAGGAACTCCTGCCGCTTCCATAGTCGCTTTTGCAGTAGCTTTATCTCCCATTTTTTCAATCATTTCTGCAGAAGCTCCGATAAACTTAATTCCGTGCTCTTCGCAAATTTTTGAAAACTTAGCATTTTCAGATAAGAATCCGTATCCAGGGTGAATCGCATCAGCATTAGTAATTTCTGCTGCAGCGATAATATTAGACATTTTTAAATACGAAAGGTTACTTGGTGGAGGTCCAATACAAACCGCTTCATCAGCAAAACGAACGTGTAAACTATCTGCGTCTGCAGTGGAGTAAACCGCTACCGTTTTAATACCCATTTCTTTACAGGTTCTAATTACACGTAGTGCAATTTCACCTCTATTGGCAATTAATATTTTTTTAAACATCGCATTCTAATTTGAAAATTAAACAATTTGAAAATTTGAAAATGAATTCAAATAATTACATCTTTTCAAATTAAGATGGATCAACTAAGAATAATGGTTGATCAAATTCAACTGGTGATGAATCGTCTACTAAAATTTTAACGATTTTACCAGAAACTTCTGATTCAATTTCGTTAAATAATTTCATTGCTTCGATTACACACACCACATCTCCTTTACCAATAGAAGAGCCAACCTCAACAAAAACAGGCTTGTCTGGTGCAGGTTTTCTATAGAAAGTACCAATCATTGGCGATTTTATAGTGATATATTTACTATCGTCAGAAGCAGATTCAGTTGCAGGAGCAGGTGCTGTGGGTGCAACAGGTTGTGGTGCTGCAGCTTGAGGTAATGCATTTGTTACAGGAACATGTTGAACAAAAGTTGTTGTAGGCTCTGTTCCTTCAGCTGTAGTTTTAATAGTGATTTTGAAATCGTCCATTTCTAATTTCACCTCTGTAGCTCCAGATTTTGCTACAAATTTGATCAAATTTTGAATTTCTCTAATATCCATGTTTACAAAATTTTAAATTTGGTTTAGTATAGTTTGTTATTTTGTGTCATACGCCCATTTTAGATAAATAGATCCCCAAGTGAATCCACCTCCAAAAGCAGCAAAAATTATATTATCACCTTTTTTAAGTTGTTTCTCAAAATCGCATAATAAAAGTGGTAAAGTAGCCGAAGTTGTATTTCCATATCTATGGATATTTACTAAAACTTTAGATTCATCTACTCCCATTCTATTTGCTGTAGCATCAATAATTCTTTTATTTGCTTGATGTGCTACTAGCCAATTTACGTTTTCGTGAGATAAATTGTTGCGTTGCATAATTTTTTCACTTACGTCTGCCATACCAGAAACTGCATATTTAAAAACTGTCTTACCATCTTGAAATACAAAATGTTGTTTGTTTTTAACTGTATCTTCTGATGGAGGCAAAATTGATCCACCTGCATCAATTTTTAAGAATTCGCGACCAATACCGTCACTTCTTAAAAATTCATCTTGAAAACCAAGACCTTCGTTATTTGGTTCAAATAAAACCGCCCCTGCACCATCACCAAAAATGATACAAGTTGCTCTATCTGTGTAATCAATGATAGATGACATTTTATCGGCTCCTATTAACAATACTTTTTTATATCTTCCTGATTCTATGTATGCTGATGCAGTAGACATTCCGTAAAGGAAACTTGAACATGCCGCTTGAAGGTCGTAAGCGAAAGCATTTGTTGCCCCAATTTGTGTTGCTACAAAAACTCCTGTAGAAGCTACAGGCATATCGGGAGTTGCAGTTGCTAAAATTACCAAATCTATTTCTTTTGGATCTAAATTGGCTTTTTCAATTAGGTTTTGCGCTGCCTTGATGGCTAAGTAAGAAGTACCTTTACCTTCTTCCTCTTTTAATATTCTTCTTTCTTTAATTCCTGTTCTGGTAGTAATCCACTCATCATTTGTATCTACCATACTTTCAAGCACTTGATTTGAAAGCACAAATTCAGGAACATATGAACCTATAGCTGTAATTGCTGCTGTTACTTTATTCATAAAAACTAATTTTCTTCTCGATTTTAAAAAAAATCAAAAAGTGGTGGAAATTACGAAAAAAATCGAAAACAATAAAATTATAAATCGATAATTATCTCCTTAAAAACCAGCTAATAACAAAAAAACTCTCACCATGTGAGAGTTTTTTATGCTATCTCAAAACCATTAAGCTACTGCCTCAGTTTTGTCAACTACAACTTGTCCTCTGTAGTATAATTTTCCTTCGTGCCAGTAAGCTCTGTGGTACAAGTGTGCTTCACCAGTTACCGGACATGTAGCAATTTGAGGAGTAGACGCTTTATAATGCGTTCTTCTCTTATCTCTTCTTGTCGACGACTGTCTTCTCTTAGGATGTGCCATTTTTACTTATTTTTATCCGTTAATAGTTTTTTTAATTCTGCCCATCTAGGGTCTATTTTATCTTTCTCTTGTTCAATTTCTTTTTTAGGAGACAAAGCTTCTAGTTTTTCTATTGCTTCTCCACCTAAGCTTCCATCCTTAACACCAGGATGTATTCTTTTTGCTGGAACTGACAATACAATCATTTCGTATATGTATTGTGAAACATCTACTTGAAACTCTCCATGTGGAAGAATCAACATTTCTTCATTTTCATCGTTGAACTCTTCCCCAAATTTGACTATAAGCTTTAGATTGCCTTTAATTTTCAAATCGAAGTCTTCATTAGATAAGTCACAAGGCACATTAACCGTACCTTCATGCTTAAAAGTTAACTCTAACATCGTTGATTTTTTATCTAAAACTACTTTAACATTAATATTTGCATTGTTAAATTCATTATAGTCAAAATGCTCAAAGAACGAATTATCTACCTGATAATCAAACTGATGTTTCCCAAACTTTAATCCCGAAAACGGAATTAAAAATTCTTTAAAATTCTTCATGACAGCAGTTTACCCATTTATTCGGGGTTGCAAAGATATTAATTTTATTATAAAATAAAACTGGTTATTAACATTTTTTTGTTTATAACGTATTTTCTTCTATTTTTAAAGGATTTTCTGATAATTCTAAGTACTCTCCTCTGTTACTGTAAATATCAATTGCCTTATATACAGCTTCTCTGAAAGACTCATGATTTGCCTCTCCTTTTCCTGCTATTTCAAAAGCAGTTCCGTGATCAGGAGAAGTTCTCACTTTATTAAGTCCAGCCGTATAATTCACTCCTTTACCAAAAGATAGTGTTTTAAACGGAATCAAACCTTGATCATGGTACATTGCCAAAACAGCATCAAACTTTTCATATAAATTAGATCCAAAAAAACTATCTGACGAATATGGACCAAAAACCATTGTTCCTTCTTCAAATATCTTTTTTAAAGTCGGTTTTATTATAATCTCTTCTTCTTTACCTATAACGCCATTATCACCACTATGCGGATTTAATCCTAAAACAGCGATTTTTGGTTTTGAAATTTTAAAATCTTCAATTAATGTTTTATTAATAACTGCTATTTTCTTTTGAAGTAACTCTGCATTTACATAATCTGCTACTTTATTAACCGGAATATGATCTGTTAACAACCCTATTTTTAATTCTCCGTTTACCATTAACATTAACGCATCTCCATCCAATTCTTTTGCTAAATAATCGGTATGCCCTGGAAAATTAAATTCTTCAGATTGAATATTGTATTTATTTATTGGCGCTGTTACCAAGACGTCGATCAAATCATTTTTCAAAGCTTCTGTTGCTTTAACAAAAGATTTAATAGCATATTTCCCTACATTCTCATCTGTTTTCCCGAATTCTAAATTAACACCTTCTTTCCAAACATTAAGTACATTAAATTTACCCAATACAATTTGGTCTAATTTATCTATTCCGTGAATATTGATATTAATGTTGAGAGATTTTCTTAAAAAAGAAATAATTTTTGCATTAGCAAAAACAACTGGTGTACAAAGTTCTAACATTCGAGTATCTTCAAATGTTTTTAAAATAACTTCTGGACCAATTCCATTTAAATCTCCTACAGATATTCCTACAATTATATTTTCAGCTTTTTTAAGCATATTTGGTTTTTTAATTCCTTACTTTTGGGGTACAAATTTAGTAAATAAAATCAAGTTATGTTTACCGGAATAATAGAAACACTTGGAACAATTAAAAAAATTGTAAAAGATCAGGAAAATTTAATAGTAACCATTCAATCTAACATTACAAATGAATTGAAAATTGATCAAAGTGTTGCTCATAATGGAATTTGCCTTACAGTAGTAGAAATAAAAGAGGACAACTACTCTGTTGTAGCAATTAAAGAAACCATTTTAAAAACAAATATTGGTGAATGGCAAGTAGGAGATATTGTTAATCTAGAGCGTGCCATGAAACTTGGAGATCGTTTAGACGGACACATTGTGCAAGGCCATGTTGACCAAACTGGAAAATGTATCGCCATAGAAAATTCTAACGGCAGTTGGTATTTTACCTTTGAATATGATGAAAACCTAAGCAACATTACAATCGAAAAAGGATCAATTACTATCAACGGAACAAGTTTAACTGTGGTAAATTCAAAAAAGAACGAGTTCAGCGTGGCTATCATACCTTATACTTATGAAAACACTAATTTTCATTCATTTAAAATAGGCACAATTATCAACCTTGAATTTGATGTGGTTGGAAAATATGTAAAAAGATTGTTCGAATTAAATCAATAACATAAAAAAAGCTCTTATAAAGAGCTTTTTTTATTAAATATATATTTCGTAGAAACTAGATAACCAAGTATAAGTGCGGCGAAAAACATTATTACTAGTCCACCATCAATAGGTAAACCAGGCGGTGGTGATTGCGGTGCTGGTGGAGGCGGAACCTCAGCAGCTAAAGCAATGTTACAAGTAAACACAGTTACAAATAGGACTAGTATTTTATGTATAGCTATTTTCATAGGCCACAAAAATATTAATTTTAATTAATGCTTAATCGCTTTAACAGTTTGTTAATGTTTTTTTAACATTTTAACGTCTTCCGCAATTCTTTCTGGTTACGAAAATATAAATATTTTTATATTAATCAATATTTTTAGAAAAAAAAAACTTAAAAAAATATAAAATTTAACTTTCGCACTAAAAAAAATGCCCTTTCGGGCACGGTTGTGGTCCCACCTGGGCTCGAACCAGGGACCACCTGATTATGAGTCAGGTGCTCTAACCAACTGAGCTATAGGACCAGTTTTGAGGTTGCAATATTACTACTATTTTTTTGTTAGACAAAATTTTTTATCTTTTTTCTTGACAAAGTTCAATTAGCACACCATTAGTAGTCTTAGGGTGTAAGAACGCAACCAATTTATTGTCAGCACCAGACTTTGGAACTTCGTTTAACAACACAAAACCTTCTTTTTTTAAGCGCTCCATTTCTGAAACTATATCATCTACATCGAAAGCAATATGATGAATCCCTTCACCCTTTTTATCTATAAATTTAGCAATTGGACTATCTTCTCTTGTTGCTTCTAATAATTCAATCTTGTTAGGACCATTCATAAAAAATGAAGTCTTTACCCCTTCACTCTCAACTTCTTCTTGTTTATATGCAGGAGCTCCAAACAACTTTTCAAACAAAAGATTTGATTCTTCTAAACTCTTAACTGCAATTCCAATATGTTCTATCTTATTCATATTCTTAATAATTTAATCTGATAAATTTCGACAACAAAGTTAGGAGTACTAAAAAAATAAACAATCTTTAGCATCATAAAATTAAGCAATACTATTTAGTTTATTTGTATTTTTGCAAAATGGAAACAAATAGACAAAAGAAAATTGGTCAATTACTACAAAGTGATCTTGTAGATATTTTACAGGGAGAAATTCGTAAAAATGGAATTACGAACCTAATCATCTCTGTTTCAAAAGTAAATGTTACTTCAGATTTATCAATTGCTAAAATATATTTAAGTGTATTTCCGTCTGAAAAAGGAAAAGAAATTTTATCAGCAATCAAAGAAAACGCTCCTTTAATCAAACATGATTTAGCTCAACGAGTAAAAAATCAACTTAGAAAAGTTCCTGATTTAATTTTTTACATTGATGATAGTTTAGATTACATTGAAAAAATTGACAACGCACTATCTGGAAAAGAAAATCCAGTTCAAAATCCAGACCTATTATACAAACGTAAAAAGTCTTAAGTTTGAATTTTTCGCTTTACATAGCTAAGCGTTACGCTATAAGTTTTAGTAAAAATTCAGCTATCAATATTATTACCATGATAGCTTCATTAGGAGTAGTTGCTGGAACAATGGCTCTCTTTGTTGTATTATCTGTTTTTAGTGGTTTACGCGATTTCAGCTTAAGCTTTACAAATGCAATCGATCCCGATTTCGTTATTACTCCTAAAACAGGAAAATCTATCTTCATTTCAAAAGAACAACTTAATCAACTTAACAAAATTAATTCTCTAGAAAGTTACTCTAAAATTATAGAAGAACGCGTATTGTTTTTTTACAATGATAAAGAATTAGTTGGCTATATTAAAGGTGTAGACGAAAAATACAATAATGTTACTGATATAGAAGATCATTTATATGTTGGAAATTGGCTTCACCCAAATTCAAATGAAGTGGTAGTAGGCTCAGAAATTAGCAGAAAGTTAGGCTTAGGACTTTTCGATTATACCAATAGTTTAAAAGTATATTCTCCAAAAGCAGGAAAAGGACTAATTGAAAACGAAGAAGATGCTTTTTTAACTGCTCCTTTAAATACTGTTGGTATTTATAATGTGAGCGAAGATTTAGATGCTAAATACATTTTTTGCAATTTAGAATTAGCAAAACAATTGGTCCAATTTAAACCTAATCAAGTTACTGGTATTGAATTTAAGTTGAAACCAAATAGTGATGAAGATAAATTTAGAAGCCAACTACAAACTATATTTCAGAACAACGTAGAAATAAAAAACAGAATACAAATAAACGATTCACTTTATAAAATGCTGAATACCGAGAATATTGCTGTTTATTTAATTTTTACATTAGTTATCATTATTGCACTTTTCAATTTAATTGGCGCTTTAATTATGATGATAATAGAAAAGAAATCAAACTTAAAAACATTAAACAATTTAGGTTTAGGTATTAAAGAAATTAGAAAAATATTTTTAGCTCAAGGATTACTGCTAACTCTTTTTGGAAGTGTAATCGGAATTATTTTAGGAATTATTCTTGTAGCACTTCAGCAAAAACTAAATTTAATAATGATAACTCCTACACTACCTTATCCTATTAAATTTGAACTTAAAAACTTACTAATTGTTGCATTAACAATAACAATACTGGGCTATTTAGCTTCACTAACAGCAAGTAAAAGCATCACTAAAAAACTTATTGAATAAAAAAAGCCCCAACTTTCGTTAGAGCTTAGTACCGCGAGTGGGAATCGAACCCACACTCCGTAGAACACGAGTTTGAGTCGTGCGCGTCTACCAATTCCGCCATCGCGGCTTAAATGTGAGTGCAAATGTATTGAAATTTTCTAAAATCAAAACCAAAATACTTTAAAAATTACTTTCAGAGTAAAAATTTATTTCTAAATTTGCACCCTGATTTACAACAACACAACACTAACTAACTACCAAACAACAAATTAAAATGTCATACAAAGAGCCAGAAGCAAAAATTTTTGCGTGTTCTCAAAGTGTGTATCTAGCTGAAAAGATAGCACAAAGCTACGGAGTACCGCTAGGTAAAGTAACGTTCTCAAAATATAGTGACGGAGAGTTTCAACCTTCATTTGAAGAATCAATTAGAGGTTTACGCGTCTTTTTAGTATGTTCTACTTTTCCAAGTTCGGATAACTTAATGGAGTTGTTGCTAATGATTGATGCTGCAAAAAGAGCATCAGCAAGGCATATTACTGCTGTTATTCCTTATTTTGGTTGGGCAAGACAAGACAGAAAAGACAAACCAAGAGTTCCAATTGGAGCAAAATTGGTTGCTAAATTATTAGAAGCTGCAGGTGCAACACGAATTATGACCATGGACTTACATGCAGATCAAATTCAAGGTTTCTTTGAAAAACCAGTAGACCATTTATTTGCTTCTACAATCTTTTTGCCATATGTAAAAAGTTTGAATTTAGACAGCTTAACAATTGCTTCACCAGACATGGGAGGATCAAAAAGAGCTTATGCTTATTCTAAATTCCTAGAATCTGATGTAGTAGTTTGTTACAAACAACGCAAAAAAGCGAATGTAATAGACACTATGGAGCTAATTGGAGATGTAAAAGGTAGAAATGTTATCTTAGTTGACGATATGATTGATACAGGAGGAACATTAGCAAAAGCTGCCGATGTAATGATGGAAAGAGGCGCTCTAAGTGTGAGAGCAATATGTACACACCCTATTTTATCTGGTGAAGCGTACGAGAAAATTGAAAATTCACAACTTTTAGAATTAATTGTTACCGATTCTATTCCTTTAAAGAAAGAATCTAGCAAAATTAAAGTTGTTTCATGTGCCGATTTATTTGCAGAAGTAATGCATATGGTACAAAACAACAATTCTATTAGTGGTAAATTTTTAATGTAAAATATTAAATATTTAATTTTATATAATGAAGTCAATTACTATCAAAGGACAAAAAAGAGAAAGCGTAGGCAAAAAGGCGACTAAAGCGGTACGCGATGCTGGATTCGTTCCTTGCGTTATTTACGGAGGAGAGCAACCAGTACATTTTTCAGCAGATGAAAGAGCATTTAAAGGTTTAGTTTATACTCCAAATGCGCATACTGTTGTAGTTGAATTAGAAGGTGGAAAAGCTATCGATTGTATCTTACAAGATATTCAATTCGATCCAGTTTCTGACAAAATTTTACACATCGATTTCTTCCAATTAGATGAAAATAAAGAAATCATCATGGAAGTTCCAGTAAAAGTTATTGGTAAATCTCCAGGAGTTATGTCTGGTGGTACTTTACGTTTAAACCAACGTCGTTTAAAAGTTAAAGCTTTACCTAAAAACTTACCTGACTTTGTAGAGGCAGATATTACCCCTCTTGAAATGGGTAATCGTTTATATGTAACTAAAATTGTTGCAGATAACTTTAAAATTATGCACCCAGACAACACTGTAGTTTGTCAAGTGAAGATTTCTCGTGCTGCTATGAAAGCTGCTCAAGAAGCTGCAAAAGCAGAAAAATCTGCAAAAGGAAAGAAAAAATAATTTTTTTAAATCCTATACTAAAAGCACCTTTCGAGGTGCTTTTTTTATGAATAAACTAAAGTTTTGAATTACTTTTGCCAAATGAAATGGTTTTTCAATCTGTTTAATACAAAAGAAAATAATACTGTGAAGAAATATCTAATTGTTGGTTTAGGAAATATTGGAAGTGAATATGTAAATACACGTCACAACATTGGGTTTAAAGTACTAGATTTTATTGCAAAACAAAAAAATTTAACATTCAGTACGGTCAAACTTGGCGATATTGCTGAATACCGAATTAAAGGAAGAACTGTTTTTTTATTAAAGCCAAACACTTACATGAATTTAAGTGGAAAAGCAGTTAAATATTGGATGGATAAAGAAAATATAGCAAAAGACAACATTCTTATAATAACAGACGACTTAAACTTAGCCTTTGGAACAATTAGAATTAAAAGTAAAGGAAGTGATGGCGGTCATAACGGATTAAAAAATATTCAACTTTTATTAAACACTACAGAATATCCAAGATTTAGATTTGGAATTAGTGACGCATTTAAAAAAGGACAACAAGTAGATTATGTTTTAGGTGAATGGAGCGAAGAAGAAAAAGAAAAGCTTCAGGAAAGATTAAAAATATCTTCTGAAGCTGTTCAAGAGTTTGTTCTAGCAGGTTTAAATAATGCTATGAACACTTATAATGGTAAATAATAATTAACTAATTGTTGCGCCGTTCAAAACGCCTTCTGTATCTGGATTAACGAAAACCAATTTCCCTTCAGCGTTGTTGGTCATTAAAATCATTCCTGCGCTTTCCACACCACGAAGCGCTCTTGGTGCTAAATTAACCAATACCGTTACGCGTTTACCTACAACTTCTTCTGGAGAAAAATGTTCGGCAATTCCCGAAACAATTGTTCTAACATCAATTCCAGTATCAACTTTTAAAACTAAAAGTTTGTTGGCTTTTGGCATTTTTTCTGCTTCGATAATGGTACCAACACGTAAATCCATTTTGGTAAAATCGTCGAATGTTGCTGTTTCTTTTTGTGGTTCTGCACTCATACTTGCCGCTTTATTTGCTTTTTTACTTGCCTCTAATTTGTCTAATTGTTTTTGAATTTCTGCATCTTCCACTTGTGCGAATAAAATTTCCGCTTGACCAATTTGGTGTCCTGCTTTTAATAAATTACTTCTTTCCGCAATTGAATTCCAACCTAATTCATTATTCGAAATATTTAGAATTCGTTTTAATTTCTCAGAAGTAAAGGGTAAAAATGGTTCAGAGAGAACTGCTAAAGCTGATGCGATTTGTAGCGCTACATACATTTGTGTCTTTACTCTTTCAGGATTTTCTTTTACCATTTTCCATGGTTCTTCATCGGCTAAATATTTATTTCCTAGACGTGCCACATTCATCATTTCGCCTAAAGCCTCTCTAAATCTGTATCTTTCAATTGAAGAAGAAATAACAGCAGGATACGCTTTTAATTCTGCTAAAGTTTGTTCGTCAACTTCCGAAAATTCATTTGGAGTAGGAATAATCCCCTCGTAATATTTATTCGTTAAAACAACAACACGATTGATGAAATTCCCGAAAATAGCCGCTAATTCATTATTATTTCTTGCCTGAAAATCTTTCCAAGTAAAATCGTTATCTTTTGTTTCTGGAGCATTTGCTGTTAATGCATAACGTAAAGCATCTTCTTTTCCTGGGAAATCTTCTAAATATTCGTGTAACCAAACCGCCCAATTCTTAGAAGTCGATAATTTATTTCCTTCTAAATTTAAGAACTCGTTTGCTGGAACATTATCTGGTAAAATATAATCTCCATGTGCTTTTAACATCGCAGGGAAAATGATACAGTGGAAGACAATATTATCTTTCCCAATAAAATGCACCAATTTAGTGTCTTGGTCTTTCCAATATGGTTCCCAATCTTTTCCTTCTCGCTCTGCCCACTCTTTTGTAGAAGAAATATATCCAATAGGCGCATCGAACCAAACGTATAATTTTTTGCCTTCTGCACCTTCAACAGGAACATCAATCCCCCAATCTAAATCACGCGTAACGGCTCTTGGTTCTAAACCTGCATCAACCCAAGATTTAACTTGACCGTATACATTTGCTTTCCAATCATTTTTGTGTCCTTCTAAAATCCATTCTTTTAAGAAAGCATCGTATTCATTCAATGGTAAAAACCAGTGTTTTGTTGCTTTTAAAACAGGTTTTGTTCCAGTAATGGTCGATTTTGGATTAATTAAATCGGTAGCATTTAATGATGTTCCACATTTTTCACATTGATCACCATACGCTTCTTCATTTCCACATTTCGGACAAGTTCCTGTTACAAAACGATCAGCCAAGAATTGATCCGCTTTTTCGTCGTATAATTGCTCCGTAGTTTCTTCAATGAATTTTCCGTCTTCGTATAGCTTTCTGAAAAAAGCTGAAGCCGTATCGTGATGAATTTTACGAGAAGTTCTAGAGTAATTATCAAAAGAAATTCCGAAGTCTTCAAAAGATTTACGAATAATTCCATCGTATTTATCAATTACTT